>JBJMKM010000028.1:0-27763 GCA_045805825.1 Solirubrobacterales bacterium | reverse complement strand
CATCGCTCGCCGCAGATTTCTGCTCGTCGGCAGCACCCTGGCCGGCGTCGTCGGCGCGGTGGTGTTGGTCGTCGGCGTCCTCTACTAGGCCGGGGATGCGGCGCCGGTTAGCTCGGTGGGGAGCAGGCCGGCTTGTGCGGCGGGCTTGAGCCCAGGAACTTCTTCACCGCGCGCTCGCACTCCTCCGGCGGGATGATCAGGTTGCCGGCCGCCGTGGTGCTCGCCGGCTTCAAGATGTCGCTGTCGTTGCTGAATCCGATGCCCGCGGCGATGACGAGCTGGGGCATCGTCAGGGCCCCCATGCTCGAGACCATCACCTTGGGGGCATTCCAGGCGATGAACGGGCCCTTGACGAGGTTGTATGGCAGCCGGAGGGGGTCGGTCAGGCGGTCGCGGATCCCGTTCAGGATCACCTGCTGGAACTGCGCTCGCTCGAGGTCCGTTCCGCTCGTCTCCTGGCTTCCGCAGGTGTTCTCCCGTGTGCGGGCGAGCGTGATCGCCTGGAATCCGTTCAGGGTGTGCTCGCCCTTCTTGAGGTCCAGCTTGAAGGCGCCGCCGGAGACGCTCGAGCAGACGTCCGTGGGCAGATCCACGGTGACCCCGCCGATGCTGTCGATGAACTTGCGGAAGCCGTCGAAGTCGACGATCGCCACCTGGTCGACGTTGATGCCCAGGAACTTCTCGATCGTGCGAACGGTCAGCTTCGCTCCGCCGACCGCGTAGGCGGAGTTGATCTTGTTCTCCGCCTGGCCCGGGATCTGGGCGAGGGTGTCGCGGGGGATCGAGAGCTTGCGGAAGTCGCCGCCGCCCGCGCGCACCAGCATCAGGGTGTCGGACCGGTACGGGCCGTGCTGGCAGCTCGGGGCAGTGGGCTTGCCGCTCTGCACGACCTCGAGGCACTTCTTGGATTCGGCCTCGTCCGTCCCGGCGAACTGCCCCGAGCGGATGTCGGTCCCGATCACCAGGATCGTCTGGGGGCTCGCTGCGAGGAACGGGTTGCCGTGGAGGGCGTCGTCCATATCGGCGAGCTTCCCCTTCTGGATCTGCGAGGAGATCTCGAAGAGCAGGACGCTGAGCGCGATCCAGCAGAGCGCGAATATGCCGACCCACCTCAGGACCCTGCGCCACAGCGGTCTCGGGCCCGCGGGGCGGGGCGGCCGCCCCTCATCGCCATCGTCGCCAGCCCCCTTTCGCCGCGTGCGATCGCGCAGCTTTGAGAGATCGGCCGAGCGCAGCCGGCTGAAGAGCCCGGGGCGCGACCTGTAGACCTTGTAATCCGGGCGCTCCGGCTCGCCCCGCCTCTCATCGGCCATCGGCTATCAATACTGCCGCATGGCCTCCCGGCAACGACGCGCGGTCGAAGCTATCGGCGTCGACCTCGGCGGGACGAAGATGTCGGTCGGGGTCGTCGACGATGAGCGCAACGTGGCCTACCGGTCAACGGCGCCGAGCATCGGGCTGGGGCAGGAGGACCTGATCGCCACGCTGGAGCGCGAGCTGCGCGCCGCGCGCGAAGCGCGGCCGGACGTGGCCGCGATCGGGCTTGGGATTCCCTGCACGATCGACCGGGAGCGAGGCGTCGCGGTGATGGCCGTGCACGTCGAGCTGGCGGGCGTGCCGATCCGCGATCTCATTCGCGAGCGACTGGGACTGCCGGTGGAGCTCGACAACGATGCGAACGCGGCGATCATCGCCGAGCACCGCTTCGGCGCGGCGCGAGGAGTCGAGAATGCCGTGATGCTCACGATCGGGACCGGCATCGGCGGCGGGCTCGTGATCGGGGGCGAGGTCTACCGCGGGTCATCCGGGGCCGGCGCGGAGCTCGGCCACGTGGTCATCGACGAGGACGGTCCACCCTGCCAGGGCAACTGTCCGAACCGGGGCTGCGTGGAGGTCTTCGCATCCGGCACCGCGATTGCCCGCCACGGCCTGGCCGCGGCGGAGAAGGCGCCGGACTCGACTCTGGGCCGCGCGCTCGCCCAGGGTGCGACCCTCGACGGCAGGGAGGTCACGGACGCCGCCCTCGACGGAGACCCGGTCGCGATCGGGGTCCTGGAGGAGGCCGGGACGCGGCTGGGGGTTGCGCTCGCGAGCCTCGCCAACATCTTCGACCCGGACGTGATCGTGATCGGCGGCGGCGTCATCCGGGCGGGGAAACTGCTGCTCGAGCCGGCGCGCGCCGAGCTTGCAGCCCGTGCGCTCGTGCCGATGAATCGGACGCCCGTGGTGGCCGCCGAGCTCGGCCCCGATGCGGGCATGATCGGCGCTGCGACGATGGCGCTCCCGGACCGGGAGGCCGTCTGATGCCCGGGCGGCTGACCGTGTGCCCGACGCCGATCGGCAACCTCGAGGACATGAGCCCACGCGTCCGCAAGGCGCTGGGTGAGGCCGATCTCGCCGCGTGTGAGGACACCCGTCGTGCCGGGCTCCTGTTCGAGCGGCTCGAGATCCCGAAGCCCCGGTTCGTCTCCTACCACGAGGGAAACGAGGCCGAGCGCGCGGTGCAGCTCGCCCAGCAGGTAGAGCGCGGGCTGAAGGTGGCGCTGATCAGCGAGGCGGGAACTCCGGTGATCTCGGACCCGGGATACCGGCTGCTTCGCGCCTGCATCGATCGCGATCTGGAGATCGAGGTGCTGCCGGGCCCGTCGGCGGTGATCACGGCGCTCGTCGCCTCGGGCCTGCCGCCGGATCGCTGGCGCTTCGAGGGGTTCCTTCCCCGCCGCGCGGGCGAGTTGGAGCGCGTGCTGCGCTCCGCAGAGACGGTCGTCGCGTTCGAGTCGCCGCGGCGCCTGCCGCAATCCCTCTCCGCGCTGGCCGCCCTGGCCCCCAACCGCCCCGCGGCCGTGTGCCGCGAGCTGACCAAGCTCCACGAGGAGGTCGCGCGGGCGTCCTTGGGCGAGCTGGCCCGCCGGTTTCGCGAGGACGTAAAGGGCGAGATCGTGCTGGTGATCGCTCCCGCGCGCACGGCGGGAGGCGAAGGGCCAGATATGGGGTTCGCGGTGGACGCCCTCCGCCGGCTGGTTCAGTCGGGCGCGCGACCGCGGGCGGCGGCGTCGGTCGTCGGTGCCCTCACCGACACGCGGCCGAACGACCTGTACCGGGCGCTGACAGGTCGCGATCCCCGCGAATAATCCGGCTCCACAAGCGGCATTCCGTCCCGCCGCTACAGGTCCTGCACCGAAAGGTCGATCTTGACCTGTGGGGAATAGAAGTAGGATGGCCCGAGGAGAGACCGCGTTCGTGCCGGGGCAGGCGGCTCCGGCCCGGGAAGGAAAGGATGTTCCCGCCGGATGAGCCGGACGCTCGCAGCATCATGTTCAGGAGGAGGGGGCACTACGCCCCACACAGGTGGCGCCTGAGGACCAGCCTGCGAATCTAGGCCGCCGAGCGTGGATCTCTCGAGTGGCTGCCGGCGGGGCACTCCTCGTCGGTCTCGTGCTCGTGCTCGTAATTCTGTTCGGCGGCAGCTCGGGCCGCACCTACCACCTGATGTTCCAAAACGGCGGCCAGCTGGTCGCCGGCAACCAGGTGCTCGTGGCCGGCCAGCCGATCGGCTCGGTCGAGAGCGTCAACCTGACGGACGACGCGCAGGCCGACGTCACCGTCTCGGTCGACGAGCCCCTCCACGAGGGAACGACCGCCGTAGTCCGGGCGACGTCGCTCTCTGGGATCGCGAACCGCTACGTCTCGGTCACGCCGGGGCCGAACAACGCCTCCGAGCTGCCCGCCGGCGCGACCCTCGCTGGGGACAACACGACGTCGATCGTCGACCTCGACCAGCTCTTCGACACGCTGCGTCCTCCGACCCGGCACGCCATCCAGGAGGTCATCAAGGGGCAGGAGCAGATCTACGCCGGCCATACCGCCGGCGCCCGCGCCAGCTACAAGTACTTCGAGCCGGCCCTTTCGACCTCGCGCCAGCTGCTCGATGAGCTGACACGCGATCAGAAGACGTTTACGGAGTTCCTCGTCACGGGCTCGAAAGCCCTGGGCGCGATCGCCGACCGGCATGATGAGCTTGCCGCACTGACCCAGAACGCCAACCAGGCGCTCGGCGCGATCGCCACCGAGAACGAGTCGCTCGACCGCGTGCTCGTGGCTCTCCCGCCAACACTGCGCCAGGCGAACACGACGTTCGTGAACCTGCGGGCCACGCTCGACGACCTGACGCCCTTGGTCGACGAGGCAAAGCCGGCGACGAAGCACCTGACCCCCTTCCTGAGTCAGCTCCGCCAGGTATCCGAGCGCGGCGTCCCGGTGGTGCGGAACCTGAGCCTGGCCCTCAACCGTCCTGGGAACAACAACGACCTCACCGACTCCCTCCGCCTCCAGCCGGAGGCCGAGCGAGCGGCTCATCGCGCCGTGCCGAATGCGATTCAGGCGTTGAACGACTCGCAGCCGGTGATCAGCTTCGCGCGCCCGTATTCGCCTGACCTATTCGCGTGGGTGGCGAAATTCGACCAGGACGCCTCGTACTACGACGGGGACGGGCACTACGTCCGCGTCTCCACAGCAGAGGCGAATCCCTTCCATTACTGCCGCACCGCCGACACGAACCCCGTCTGCCTTGGGCATCAGCCCGGAGATCTCGAGCCGATCCCGCTGAGCCAGCAATTCAAGGACCTGCAATTCGGCACGTTCACCAGGTGTCCGGGCGGCGCCACACAGCCCATCCTCGGATCGAACCCCTTCCTGGACGGCGGCAATCTCGACGGCAAGTGTGACCCCAGCGACGTGCCCCCTGGCCCATGAGGAGAATCATCGCGACAGCCGCACTGCTTGCTGCGATCACACTCGTGTTCGTGGCTCAGGGCGCCGGCGGGTCCGGCGGCACCTACGAGATCCGCGGCATCTTCGACAACGGCGCCTTCCTGGTTACGGGCGAGGACGTTCGGATCGCCGGCGCGAACGTGGGGAGCGTCGCATCCGTGGACGTGACCATGCCGGGCGAGCCGGCGAAGCGCGACGGCAGCCCGGACCCGGGCAAGGCCGTCGTCGTCATGAAGATCAGCGACGCCGGTTTTCAGGACTTCCGCCAGGACGCCTCGTGCATCATCCGCCCCGCCTCGCTCCTGGGCGAGAAGTACGTCGATTGCCGGCCCACGCAGCCTCGTGCCCCGGGCACCCAGCCCTCCCCGCCACTGAAGGTGATCCCAGACGGGGATCCTGGCGCGGGGCAGCACTTTCTCCCGCTCGAGAACAACGGCAAGGAGGTCGACATCGACCTCGTCAACAACATCATGCGCGAGCCGTTCGCGGATCGCTTCCGCCTCATCCTCAACGATCTGGGCGCGAGTGTGGCGGCACGGGGCAAGGACCTCGAGGCGATCGTCCAGCGCGCTGATCCTGCTCTGCGAGAGACCGACCGAGTTCTCGCGCAGCTGGCAGACCAAAACCAGGAGCTCGCCAAGCTCGCCAGCGACTCAGACCAGGTTTTGGCACCACTTGCCCGGGAGCGCGCCAAGGTGGCGGGCTTCATCCGCAACGCCAACACCGCCGGCGAGGCCACCGCCGAGCGCAGCGCCGATCTGGAAGCCGGGTTCGAAAAGTTCCCGGCGGCGCTGCAGGCCCTGCGGCGCCAGATGGTCCAACTCAAGCGCTTCGCTGACCAGGCCAGCCCGACATTTGCGGACTTCGCACAGGCGGCACCCAACATCACGCGATCCACCAAGGCCCTGGGTCCATTCGCGCAGGCAGCGACCCCTGCGCTCACCAGCCTGGGAGATGCCGCTCAAAAGAGCACCGAGCCAATCGTCAAGTCGGATCCGACGCTGGTGAAGATTCGCAACCTTGCCGAGAAGGCGCCGCCCGCGGCAACGAACCTCACGAGGCTCCTATCCACCTTCCGGAAGACGCATGGCTACAAGCACCTCATGCATCTCCTCTACTTCACGACCGGCTCCATAAACGGCTACGACAAGTTCGGCCATTTCCTCAGGGCCACCCTCCAGGTAACCGGGTGCACGACGCTCTCAGCGATCGTTACGCCTGGCGGGGGCTGTGTCGCAAACTGGGGCAACCAGACCGCGAAGCTCTCCACGCCGGCCGCGGCCAAGGCCAGGGTTCTCCAGCAGGCAAGCGAGTTCGGCGCCACCACGTCCTCCGGGGGCACCGGCGCTGGAACCCCACTCGATGCCCACGGCGATCTGGCCGGCGCGTCAACAAGCTCGCAGGAGCGCCAGAAGCCTCATGCGCCATCGCTTGACGCCGCCAAGGATCTGCTCGACACCATCATCGGCAGGCAGGGCCACGTTCCCGGCTACGGTGCACCCCCCGGTCGATACCCGACGCCGAGCGACCAGGGAGCGACGACGCCATGAGGCGCGGCGGAGTCGGAGCTATCGCTTCGAGCCCGACGTTGGTCGGCGCGATCACGACGCTGATCGTGATCCTCGCGGTGTTCCTCGCCTACAACGCGAACAACGGGCTGCCGTTCGTGCCCAGCTACCGGATCTCCGTGCAGGTGCCCAACGCCGAGACACTGGTTCCAGGCAACGACGTGCGCGTCGCCGGAGTCCGGGTCGGATTCGTGGAGGACGTGGTGCCGGTGCAGCACTCGAACGGGCGTGTTACCGCCGAGGCCGACCTGAAGCTCGACAAGAGCATCGAGCCCATTCCGAAGGGCTCAACGGTCGTTGTCCGGGCGCAGTCGGCGCTCGGCCTCAAGTATCTGGAGATCGACCGCACCAATAACCCGAACGGGTATCAAGAGGGCTCGACCCTGCCGCTGAGCGCCGCGCATCCCCATCCTGTCGAGTTCGATCAGGTCCTGAGCACCTTCAACGGGCCCACCCGCGTGGCGATCCGCCGGAATCTCGTCGAGTTCGGCGCCGTCCTCGCCGGCCGCGGGCCACAGGTCAATGCCGCCCTTGGTCAACTGCGCCCGCTGCTGCGACGCTTGGAGCCGGTGGCCCGCAACC
This sequence comes from Solirubrobacterales bacterium, assembly GCA_045805825.1. GTDB lineage: Bacteria > Actinomycetota > Thermoleophilia > Solirubrobacterales > 70-9 > AC-56. Next base: position 20,843 of record JBJMKM010000028.1, on the reverse strand, counting down.
TGGCGTCGAGCAAGACCGGATTGGCCAGGTTCTTCCGCGAGGCAGGCCATGCGGCGGCCGAGGTGGCGCCGGTAGCGGAGACCCAGGCCCACATGTTCGTTTCCCTCGACACTACGTTCGGGGCGCTCGCTTCTGTTGCGCGACCGTTCATTCAAGACACGATTTCCGAGACGCCGCCGACCTTCGACACGCTCATCCGCACAAGTCCGCGGATCAGCACCTTCCTGCGACACAACGCCGCGTTCTTCGCCGATCTGCGGCCGGGCGTTCACGCGCTGAATCGCACATCGCCGGAGATCGCGGCTGCCCTCGAGACCGGCGCCCGCGTCCTGCCCGGCGTGCCGGCGCTGAACGCCCAGCTCCCGCCGACGGCCGATGCGCTCGAGCAATTCGCGACGAATCCGGATGTTCAGGGCGGAATCTCGCGGTCGACTCAAACTTTGAACTACCTCTCACCGACGCTCAGGTTCGTAGCGCCTGCCCAGTCGGTGTGCAACTACGCGACGCTGCTGACTCGGAACGCCGCGAGCATCTTCAGCATCGGCGATGGCATCGGGACGGGTCAGCGGTTCCTCGTCATGTCGAGTCCCGGCGGACCGAACAACGAGACGGCCCCGGCGTCAGCCCCGGCCAACCAGGCCGGAAATGAGACGAACGGGGGAGGCAACGCGGACGCGAACTTCCTTCATTCCAACCCGTACCCGAATACCGCGTCGCCCGGCCAGCACCCCCGGGAATGCGAGGCGGGGAACGAGCATTACGTCAAGAACCAGGCTGTCATCGGCAACTCCCCTGGGGACGACGGGATCGAAACCGAGGACCAGATTCCGGGGCAGCTGAAATGAGCCTCTTCCGTCGAAAGCGGCGCGGCCCCGTCATCTACAAGCCCTGGGAGGAGGCGCCGGATCCGCGCATCTTCGGTCGCAGCTATCGCGGACCGAGTCCAGCGAAGATCGGCCTGTTCCTGGTGCTGCTGATCGCTGTGGCGTCGTATCTGGCGGCGTCGTACGCCTTCACCAAGCACCTCCCGTTCACGAGTCGCGGTTACGAGCTCCACGCGACGTTCCAGAACGCGACAACCCTGAAGCCGAACTCGCCGGTCCGCATCGCCGGCGTGAACGTCGGCCAGGTCGTGAGCGTCGCGGCGAAGGGCAACGACGCCGAGGTGACGTTCACCGTCGAGGACGAGGGGCAGCCGATCCACGACGACGCAACGATCACGATCCGGCCGCGGCTGTTCCTGGAGGGCAACTTCTTCCTCGATCTGAGGCCTGGGAGCCCGGAATCGGCGGATCTCGCGAGCGGCGACACCATTCCCGTGAGCCAGACGGCCACCTCGGTCCAGCTCGACGAGATCCTCACCGCCCTGCAGAAGAACAATCGCGACGATCTGAAGCATGCGCTCAAGGGCTACGGCGGCGCAATCACACACGTGCCGACTGCCGCCGAGGACAAGACCCAGGATCCGGACGTCCAGGGCTTGACCGCCGGCCAGGCGCTGAACAAGACCTTCAAGTACGGCGGGACAGCGGGCCGTACCTCCTCGATCGTCAACAACGCCCTGCTCGGCGAGCGCCAGCATGACCTTTCGAATCTGATCCGCGGGCAGCGCAATCTCTTCAAGGAGCTCGCGTCCGATGAGGGGGCGCTGAAGGGGCTGATCACGAACTTCAACACGACCGCTGCGGCGCTTGCCTCCGAGTCCACGAATCTTTCGGCGACCATTCGCGAACTCGCGCCCACCCTTGAGCAGGCTCGTCCGACGCTGGCGCACCTCGATGAGTCGTTGCCACCGTTCCGTTCGCTCGCCATTCAGCTCGAACCCGGAATTCGCCAGTTGCCCGAGACGGTTCGCACCGGCACCCCCTGGCTCATCCAGTTCAAGCGTCTGCTGCGCCCGGAGGAGCTCGGCAACGACGCGCGCTACCTCGCACAGGCCGGGCCCGGCCTGGCCCAGAGCGCGGAGTTCGCGCCATCCCTCTTCCACCAGACGGATCTGCTCAGTAAGTGCACGTCACACAACCTGATCCCGGCCGGAAACACGGTGATCGACAGTGCCGGCGGCGCGTATCCGTTCACCACGGGCCAGTCAAACATCCACGAGTTCTTCTACAGCCTCGTCCAGCTCTCAGGCGAAAGCCAGCTCTTTGACGGGAACGGCTCGTTCGTCCGCTTCCAGGCCGGCGGGGGCCCGAGCCTGGTCAAGATGAACAACCCCAAGGGGGGTAGCCAGAACACCTCGCTGTGGGCCCACAACATCTCGGACCCGCTCGGCACGCGGCCAGCGCTTTTGGGCGTTAACAAGAGGCCTCCCTTCCGGATGGACGTGCCGTGTTACAGGAATGCGCCGCCGGACATCAACGGTCCGGCCGCGGCCGTGGCCCCGCCCGACCCAGAGGCCGTCAAGTGAAACGCGCGATCCGAGACCACCTGCGCGACTTCATCGCGATCGGCGTCCTCGCCCTCCTGGCGGTGGTGGCCACTGGCGTGATCCTCGTCAAGCAGCAGGCCAACTTCCCGACATGGCTGCCGATCGTCGGCCACGAGCATTTCGAGCTGGAGGCCGAGTTCAGCTCCGCGCAGGCGGTCACGCCGGGACAGGGGCAGACGGTCAACCTCGCCGGCATCAAGGTCGGAAGCGTTCAAGCGGTCAACCTCGAGAACGGCGTCGCCGTCGTGACGATGAACATCGATCCGAAGTACGCGCCGCTCATCCACAAGGACGCCTCGCTACTCCTCCGCCCGCGCACGGGCCTTCAGGACATGACGATCGAGATCGACCCCGGTACGGCCGGCAGCAAGGAGGTCGAAGAGGGCTCCACCGTCCCGCTTGCGGACACGCAGCCGAACGTCAACCCGGATCAGGTCCTGGCAACCCTGGACGGCGATACGCAGTCGTACCTCCAGCTGCTGCTCCAAGGCGCCGCCCAGGGTCTGTATGGGCACTCCGAGCAGCTCTCGGCGGGATTGCGCCGGTTCGAACCAACCGTTCGGGACATCGCCCGCATCAATTCGGCCCTCGCAGACCGGCGCCAGAACCTCCGGCGCGTGATCACGAACTTCGGCAAGCTAAGCACTGAGCTCGGCCATCGGGACACCGAGCTCGCGAGGTTCGTTCGCTCCTCGAACACCGTCCTCGGCTCCTTTGCGAAGGAGCAGAACGCGATCCGCTCCACGCTGCAGGAGTTCCCGCCGACCCTCCAGCAGACCCAGAGCACCCTCACCAGCACCAACCAGCTCGCGGTCATCCTCGGCCCGGCATCCCGCAAGCTGATCCCATCTGCCCAAGCGCTCGCACCGGCCCTGCGGCAGGTGCGACCCCTGTTCCGGGAGACGAAGGGACCGATCGAGAATCAGATCAGGCCATTCGCCCGGAAGGTACAAACGCCGCTGAAGCACATCAACCAGGCGTCGCAGCCGCTGGCGAAGACAACGACTTCTCTGGCCAGCGGATTCAACGAGCTCAATCTTCTCCTGAACGCCTTGGCCTACAACCCGCCGGGTGCGGAAGACGAGGGCTACCTCTTCTGGGCGTCCTGGCTAAACCACAACACCAACTCCGTCTTCTTCACACAGGACGCAGGGGGGCCGCTACGTCACGGGCTCGTGATGTTGTCGTGCAATACAGCCTTCCTTGCCGAGCAGGCAGCGGGAAGCAACCCGTTCCTCAAGACGCTCCAGCAACTCTCGAACGTTCCGAGTCAGCGTGAGATCGCCGACCACCTGCCCCCGAGCCAATGCTTCGTCTTCTGACCTGATGAACCGCGACGCCACACCCATGGCCTGATGGAGACCAGACCACCGACAGTCACCCGCATCTTGATCGCGATTGGCTTCGCGCTGTCGTGCTTCGGCCTGGCGCTGTTCCTGTGGATCGCCTTCGGTGGGCCGCTGCCGCTGAAGCCGGAGGGTTACCGGGTCACGGTCCCGTTCCAGCAGGCCACGCCGCAGCTGGCCGTGGAGTCCGACGTCCGGATCTCTGGCGTCTCCGTCGGGAAGGTCAAGTCCATTGACCTGTCGGAAAACCGCGACTACGCCGACGCGGTGATCGAGCTCGACAGCCAGTACGCCCCGATCCCCGATAACACGAAGGCGATTCTGCGGGCCAAGACCCTCCTCGGCGAGACGTACGTCGAGCTGACCCCCGGATCGAACAACGCCCCGTCGCTACCCGAGGGCGCGACCCTGCCGGCGGCCCAGGTGGCGAACTCCGTGCAGCTGGACGAGATCTTCCGGACATTCAGCAAGTCGACGCGCGACGCCTTCCGGGGCTGGATGGAATCCCAGGCCGCAGCGTTCCGCGGACGTGGCCAGCAGTTCGGCGAGGCCCTGGCCGAGCTCGAGCCCTTCTCGGAGTCCGCAAACCGCGCCCTTCGGATCCTGGACACCCAGCAGCATGCGGTGCGGCAACTGGTGCAAAGCGGCGGCACCGTCTTCCAGGCGCTGTCCGAGCGCCAGGGCCAGCTGCGAGGCCTGATCCAGAACTCCGACACCGTCTTCTCGACGACGGCGCAGCGCAATCAGGATCTTGCCGACGCGTTCAGGATCCTGCCCACCTTCCAGCGCGAGACGCGGCTGACGCTCGATCGCCTCAACCAGTTCGCGATCGACGCCGATCCGCTGATCCAGCAGTTGCGACCCGCTGCGAAGCAGCTCAGCCCAACATTGAAGGCCACCGGGAGGGCCGCTCCCGATCTCCAGCGGTTCTTCGTCGGTCTCCGCGGCACGATCGCTGCGTCGGACAAGGGCTTCCCGGCCTTGCGAAGGCTGTTGAACGACGACCTGACACCGCTGCTCGCACGGCTCGGAGGGAACGTCGATGGCCGCGTCCCGTGGCTCGCCGATTTCAACCCCATCATCAAGGTGGCGAAGATGTACAAGCACGAGATCACGGGGTTCCTCGGGAACATCGCCGCCGCGACGAACAACTTCCAGACCGCGCCGGAGAACGGCTTCAAACCGGTCAAGCTCCTGCGAACTACCAGTCCGCTCAATCCTCAGAGCATGGCGGCGTTCCCGCAACGTCTGACGATGGAACGTGCCAACCCGTACTTCAAGCCCAACAGCTACCTCGAGCTGAAGCAGGGCCTGCAGTCATTCCGTAACACGCCGTGTGGAAACGGCATCGTTGGGCGCCTCGATCCGGATACGCCAGATGATCCGAACTTCTGGGACAGCGGGCGATTCACGGGCACCGACCAAGAGAAGAAGAGCCAGGCCCAGGATCTGTTCAACCGCATCAAGCTGTACGGCTTCAACGGGCACCTGAGCAGTGCGCAGGCCAAGCATCCGCCATGCACGAAGCAGGGAGACTTCAAGTCGATCGGGGCCGTTCGGGAGTCGACGCCGTACCTGCATGTCAGGCGCGAGCCGTAGGGAGTCAGAGCTTTCTCATCTCGAATCGCCCCGCCGGACTGCTACCGTTGGCACGGCTACGTCGGCCTCGGCCTCCGGTCGAGACTCAAGCGGCACGGCAGGGTGGCCGATGTAGGTTGTAGCCAAGGCGCGGGTGGAGAGCCGCGCCGGAAGCCCCTTACAAGGAGGAGCAATACATGCGTATCCGGAGACGGCGTGTCGCCATCTTCGCCGTCGCGGCGGTCGGCGCACTTGCGGCTGCCGGCGCCGCGCTGGCAATCACCAACAACGCCTCGCAGGTGAACTTCAAGTTCAGTCCCAACACGGGCCTGTCGAAGACAGCGTTCAAGAGCGGGCAGATTTTCGTGCATACCCACACGGATTTCGCACACCCAGGAGACAAGGCCCACGGCGGCTTCGTCAACAGAGTTCAGCTCTACTTTGACAACGACTTCAAGTTCAACCCCGGCTCGGTTCCGGTCTGTAACCAGAGCCTGGCGAACACCAACGAGAAGCAGGCGATGGCGAAGTGCGGGACCGCACTGGTTGGGAAGGGCACCGCGCAGGCAACGAGCACTGCGGGCGCGACCATTCCCGGCTGCGTCATTGCGTTCAACGGCCCGAAGCAGGGCACCAATCCCACCATCATCCTGCACTCGCGGTTCGTGATCAGCCCGCCATGTCCCAACCCGAGCACCAGCACGGCCGGCACGGTGGATGCGATCCTCACCGGGATCCTGAAGCCCGCGAACAAGGCTGGTTTCGGCAAGATGCTCGACGTTCCGAACATCGATACGCAGCCGCTTCCGCTCAAGGACTTCACCACGACGGTGAAGAGGGGCAGCTACGTTCAGGCGCGGTGCTCGGCGAGCCCGTGGCGCCTGCAGACCAAGTTCACGTACTCCGGCACCGGCCAGACGCCGGACACGGTGAACTCAACCCAGGCGTGCAGCAACTGATCGCCGGGTTCTAGCGCAGTACGTCCAGAGGGGCGGCCTTCGGGCCGCCCCTCTTTCGTTGTAGAGCCGGCGCGTGCGGAACGCGCCTCGGGTAGCTTTGTGGCCCAAAGTTGGAGCATGGGATGCGGTGGCTCGGGCCATGCGTCCCCTGACCCAGGAGGAGAGGGAACATGCGCATCAGGAGACGGTATGCGGCGATGCTTGGAGTTGCCGCCATCGCAGCGGTTGCAGTGGCCGCCGTCGCGCTCGCGGCACCGAACGGCAACCACTCCACGCTCGTGGGCAACGTGATTCCGAGCACGCTGCCCAAGACGAACTACAAGCCCGCAAAGCTGTTTACGCACGTCTCCACGACGTACGCTCATCCGGGCGACAAGGCCCGCGGCGGTTTCGTCAGAAAGACGCAGATCTGGTACGACGATGACGGCAAGATCGATGCCAGTGCGGCTCCGGTGTGCAACAAGAACCTGGCCAACACCACCATGGGCCAGGCGATGAGCCGCTGCGGCAGCGCGAAGGTCGGCACCGGCAAAGCCCTCGCGACCAGTTCGCAGAACGCGAACATCCCTGCCTGCGTGCTCGTGTTCAACGGGCCCAGGCAGAACGGCAATCCGACCGTTCTTCTCCACACCCGGATCCAGGGGACGAATTGCACTCAGCCCGCTGGTAACAACAGCGGTGCGCTCACGGTGCTGCTCCAGGGTGTCGTCAAGCCGGCAACCGGGGACTACGGCAGCTTGCTGGAGGTCGACAAGATCGACACTCAGCCGCTTCCGTTGAAGGACTACCAGGCGACGGTGGGCGGAGGGAACCGGTACATCACCGCTCGTTGCCACGACGCCGACCACATGCTGAACTCGAAGGCGAAGTTCACCTACAGCGACGGCCAGTCGGACACGGTCTTCTATTCGATGCCGTGCAAGGTGGGCTAAGGCGCTGGACCGCGCGGACTCCGGAGCTAAGCGGGAGGGGCGGCCTTCGGGCCGCCCCTCGCGTTCCATTGCGAATTTCCGCCGCAGGAGCCGGGTAGGTTCCACGCGAAATGGCTGGTGTCCGCACGGGTCTCGCGGCCCTGGTCCTCCTCGCCGGCGTCCTTGCCTGGGCGGGCTGCAGCACGGTCTCCGGCGACTCGATCGACGACTCGCAGATCATTTCCGCGCTCAACTTGAAGAAGGCCAGCAGCGGCTACACGATGAACGGCGACCCGTTCTGCCGCGTTGACGATCTCCTGAACGACGTCGATGAGGTGAACGGCGCTAGCGACCAGAAGGGCGTCGATTTCCTGATCGCGGCGCCCGGCGGCGAGGTGGGGGTGCTTGCACATCCGCCGTTCGCTCCGGCGTGCAAACGCGAGGCGACGGACGCGCTCAAGAAGCTCGCCCGCGATTCAAAGAAGTCGGATTAGACAGCTGCCGGCGGGTTTAGGCTTTGCGTCGTGCCCACTAAGCGCGACCCACGACTGGTCTCACTGGGCTACGGAAGATTCGCCCGAGCCGATCGCATCTACGCGCTCATCCCGCTGGGCCCCGAGGAGCGCGGCGAGGGCCGGCGCACCTACGTCCATGTCGAGGGGCTGTCGGAGCCGCTCGTCGCATCGCGTTCCGAGAAGGCGATCCTGGCCGACGTCGAGGCGGCGCTGACGGAGGCAGCCGGAATTCCCAGACGGCGCCGGACGACAAAGGGACAGGAGAGCCTGCTCTAGCGCGGCACTCTCTGGAGGGACTGTCGCGCCCTCCCGGTGGCGCTCAGGGCATGGCCCGACTGCGCTCTATTCTGCTGCGACCGTGTCGTACTACGTCACCACGCCGATCTATTACGTCAACGCGGAGCCTCATCTCGGGCACGCGTACTCGACGATCGCCGCCGACATCCTCGCCCGGCACATGCGCCAGCGCGGTGAGGACGTATTTTTCCTCACCGGCACGGACGAGCATGGCGAGCCGGTTGCGCAGGCCGCGGAGAAGCTAGGCATCGAGCCGCGCGAGCTCGTCGATCGCAACGCGCCGAAGTTCAAGGAGCTCCTGCCGCAGATCGAGGTCTCGAACGACTTCTTCATCCGCACCAGCGATCCGCAGCACGAGGCGAAGGTGCAGGAGATCGTCCAGATGGTCTACGACAACGGCTACGTGTACGAGGGCCTGTACGAGGGTTGGTACTGCCCCAAGTGCGCCGACTTCAAGACCGAACTCGAGATGGGACCCGGTCACACCTGCCTGATCCACAAGATCCCGCTCGACCGCGAGAGCGAGCAGAACTGGTTCTTCAAGCTCTCGGCATTTCAGGAGCAGTTGGAGCAGCTGTATCGGGACCGCCCCGACTTCGTCCGGCCGCAGGCGCGCTATAACGAGGCGCTGTCGTTCATCCAGAGCGGCCTCCAGGATGTGTCGCTCTCGCGCCCGAAGCTGACCTGGGGCGTGCACCTGCCCTGGGATCCCGAGCAGGTGATGTACGTCTGGTTCGACGCGCTCCTCAACTACGTGACGGCGCTGAGCTATGCCCGGGACGGCGAGGACCTGACCGATCGCTTCTGGCCCGCGTTCCACATCATCGGCAAGGACATCCTGAAGTTCCACGCCGTCTACTGGCCGGCTTTTCTGACGGCGGCCGGCTACGAGCTCCCGAAGGGGATGTTCATCCACGGCTACCTGCTGATGGAGGGCCACAAGATGTCCAAGTCCCTCGGCAACGTCCTCGATCCGTTCGAGGTCATCGAGCGCTTCGGCGCCGATCCGCTGCGCTACTACTGCTTCCGCGAGGTCTCGTTCGGCCAGGACGGCTCCGTGTCACCGGCCGGATTCGAGGCCCGCTACGACGCCGAGCTCGCCAACGAGTACGGGAATCTCGCGAGCCGAACCCTCGCCATGATCGGGCGCTATCGCGACGGCCGCGTTCCGCAGGCCGGGCCGGATCCGGAGCTCATGAGGGGGGCCGATGGCCTCGCCGGCGTGGAGTCCGCCGTGTGCGACCTGCTCGACCGCTCGGAGCTCAGCCAGGCGCTGGAGGAGATCTGGAAGCGCGTGCGGCGCCTCAACCGCTACGTGGAGGAGACCCGCCCGTGGGATCTCGCCAAGGACGAGGGCCAGGCCGATCGCCTGGACGAGGTGCTCTACAACCTCGCCGAGGGGCTGCGCGTGACAACGCTCCTGCTCTATGCGTACATGCCCGACACCGGACACCGGATGCTCGACGCGCTGGCGATCGAAGATCGCTCGATCGCGGCGTTCGGGTCCCACGGCGGCGGGCAGACGGTCGAGAAGCTTCCGCCTCTCTTCCCGAAGATCGAGACCGCCGCGGCGTAGTCTGCACGCATGCTGCGGGGCATTCGCGGGGTCGGATCAGGTATCCGGCGGCTGCGGGGCGCCCGGGCGCCGAGCTGGCTGCGGCCCGACGCGGTTGGGCTGCTCGTCGCGGTCCTGGTGCTGGGAGGGGGCGCTGCCGCAGGGCTTGCCGCAGCCGGCGTGATCGAGAGCCAGCCGGCGCCGAACCCGGGCTCGCATCCGACCCCGCCGCCGCCCACGGCCGATCTCCATCCGCGTCTCGTCGCCCAGCGGGTCGAGCGGCTGCGGGGGCTCGAGTTCAAGCACGTTCCGCCGGTGCGCGTTCTCGCGAAGAGGCCGTTCGAGATGGCGATCCGCGACCTCGGGCAGCGCGAGAAGGAGCAGGCGGCCCACCGAGGACAGTCCAAGCACTTCCGTCGAGAGGGGCAGGCCGGGCAATACTTCCTGAAGCTGGCCGCAGTCGTCCCGCCCGAATTCGAGTTCGAGAACGCGCAGCAGGAGCTCGGCCTCGAGGTTCTGGGCCTCTATGACCCGGGGAGCCAGCGGATTCTGCTCCCCCGGGAGCTCGTGGCACAGGGGCCGGATGTCGCGCAGGGGTATCTGGCGCATGAGCTGACGCACGCGTTGGACGATCAGCATTTCGGGGTTGACCTTCCGGGGGACGCCGATCCCTATGCGGACTCCACCGCGGCGTTCGAGGCTCTCGGGGAGGGCGACGCGTCCTACGTCCAGCTTTTGTACGGGCGGCGTTACGGCCCGTCGACCCTGAACGCGCACCAGCAGATCCGCCAGGAGGCAGCCGGCCTGGCAGTGCCGCTGACGCCGCCGCTCGTCCAGGAGTCGCTGTTCCCGTATGTCGACGGGGCGAAGTTCGTCGCCGCCCTGCACGAGCGCGGCGGGTCGGACCTCGTCGACCGGGCGTGGCAGGACCGCCCGCCGCAGACAACCCAGCAGATCCTGCACCCTGCCGACTACTTCGCCGGGCTGAACCCGGCACCGGTTTCGGCGCCCCCGCCGAACGCCCTGGGGCCCAGCTGGAGGTCCGTTGCCAGCGGCAGCGTCACCGAGGAGGACACGCGCGTCCTCATGACCGTCGGGCTACGCGAGGCGGTGAGCAAGCGCATCGCCGACGGCTGGGACGGCGCTCGCTTCGAGGTCTGGCGCCGGCGGGGCGCGCCGGCGTGCGTCGCGGCCTGTCGCGAGGACACCGCCGGCGTCGTGGTCTGGCGCTGGCAATCGCCGAAGGCGGCCGCGCTCTTCGCCGGCGGGCTGCATGACTACGCGCTGCTCGGCTTCCTCGCCGAGCGGGCTGGACCGCTGCTTTGGAAGGTCGACGACGGCTACATGGCGGCGCTGCCGCTCGCACGCTCATCCGCCATCGCGTTCGCCCCCGATCCGAAGCAGGCGCGCGAGGTCGCGAAGACGGCGGCGCTCCTGGCCGAGTGACCGAGCGCGCGGACACCACGGCGGTCGGGACCCCTCGGGGCGTACGAGCCCGCACCTAGACTGGCGCCGTGATTGACACGCATGCCCACCTAGGCGTCTGTGAGCCCGACGATGGCGAGCTCGTGACCGACGCGCGCCGCTCCGGGGTGCGGCGGATCCTGACCGTCGGGCTCGACGAGGCCTCCAACCGCGAGGCAATCGCCGCCGCCGAGGCGCACGAGGAGGTGTTCGCGTCGGTCGGGCGCCACCCGAACTCCGCCGCCGGGCTCGACGAGGCGTCAGCCGCGGACATCGAGGAGCTCGCGGCGCACGAGCGGGTGCGGGCGATCGGCGAGACGGGCCTCGACTACTACCGCGATTCGAGCCCCCGCGAGGCGCAGCGCGAGGCGTTCGCGGCGCAGATCGCGATCGCGCAGCGGACCGGGCTGCCGCTCGTCATCCATCTGCGCGATCAGCCCGGGACCCACGATGCGATGGATGAGGCGTTCGCCACGCTCGCGGCCCAGGCAGACGGCGTGACGGTGATTCTCCACTGCTGCTCCGTGCCGCCGGACCGGCTTGGTAACGCGGTCGAGCACGGCTGGTACTGCTCGTTCGCCGGCAACGTCACCTATCCGAAGTCGGACGAGCTTCGGGAGACGGCCAGCCTGGTGCCGGGTGAATTGCTTTTGGTGGAGACGGACTCGCCGTTCCTCGCGCCGCAGTCGGTCCGTGGGAAGCCGAACCAGCCCGCGAACGTCGTCGAGGTCGCGGAGGTCGTCGCGGCCGAGCGCGAAGTCCCCTACGAGGAGCTCGAGCGAACGGTCGAGGCCAATGCCGCGAGGATCTTCCGGTGGTGAGGCTCGGGCAGAACTTCCTCGCCGATCCGAACCTGCTGGACGCGATCGTGCGCGACGCGGAGCTCCACCCGGACGACGTCGCATTGGAGATCGGGGGCGGCGAGGGGGCGCTCACCGAGCGGATTGCCGAGCGCGTCTCGCATGTGCACGTGGTGGAGATCGACGAGCGGCTGACCGAAGAGCTCGAGGGGCTCGCCGCGCGGGCGGGCAACGTTTCGGTCGTCCGGGGCGATGCGATGCGGTTCGACCTGGGATCGCTGGAGCCGCCGCCGACGACGGTGCCGTCGAATCTGCCGTATTCGGTCGCGACACCGGTGCTGTTGCGGACGATCGCCGAGCTTCCGAGCGTCGAGCGCTGGACTGTGATGGTGCAGCGCGAGATCGCGGAGCGCCTGCGGGCGGCGCCCGGTTCCTCCGCATATGGCTCGCCGAGCGTGGTCGTTCAGCTCTCGTGCGAGGTGGAGATCGTCCGCGGCGTGAACCGCGCCGTTTTCCGCCCGCGGCCGCGGGTGGACTCGGCGCTCGTGCGGTTGCGGCGGATCGCCTCGGCGCCCGCTCCGGAGCTCGTGGCGCTGGTGCGAGCGGCATTCGCCCACCGGCGAAAGCCGCTCGCGAGCTCACTTGAGCTCGCCGGGCGCGCCTCGCGGGCGGAGGCGCGCGAGGCCCTCGAGCGGCTGGGCCTGGCACCGGACTCCCGCGCGGAACGGCTGAGCCCACCGCAGTTCGCGTCACTCGCCGAGGAGTTGGGGGTCGCTTGAGGCTTCGCGCGCCGGCCAAGCTCAACCTGTGCCTGTATCTGGGCCGTCCTCGCAACGACGGGCTCCACGAGCTGCGCTCGCTGTTCTGTCCCCTGACGCTCTCGGATCGAATCGTCGTCGCGGATTCCGAGCAAGACGAGGTCGTATGTCCCGACCTCGACGGACCGAACATCGCCGAGGCGGCTCTTGCGGGGCTGCGGGCTCGGGGCTGGCGCCATCAGCCGGTCCGGGTGGAGATCGACAAGCGGATTCCTGTGGCCGCGGGCCTGGGGGGCGGCAGCGCGGACGCTGCGGCGGTCTTGCGCCTGGCGCGCGGCGAGGTGGACGATCTGGATGCCCTGGCGGCCGAGATCGGCGCTGACGTTCCCTCGCAGCTCGCCCCGGTCTTCACGCTCGTGGCCGGTGCGGGCGAGGTGGTCGAGCCGCTGGCGGCGCCCGCGCACTTCGGCATCGTGCTGGTTCCAGATGGTGAGGGGCTGTCGACGGCGCACGTGTACGAGGAGGCCGATCGCCTGGGCCTGGGACGCGATCCGAGGGAGCTCGACGAGATCACGGGGGAGCTACGGCGGGTCGCGAGCAGGGGCGAGTCGCCGCTTGCCTACCCGGAGCTTTTGGTGAACGACCTCGCGCCGGCGGCCCTTTCCCTGCGCCCCCGCATCGGCGATGCTCTCGACGCGCTGCGGGAGGCCGGAGCCGAGATGGCTCTGGTGACCGGGTCGGGGCCGACGGCCTTTGGGCTGTTCGAGGACATCGCCGCCGCCGACGCCGCGTCGGCGCGGCTGGGCCCACGGTTCGCGGGCGCGATCGTTTCGGGGCCGGATCCAGGGCGATGAGCGAGGGGACCCCCCGCAGGACGCGGATCATTCAGGCCGCGGTGGTGCTCGCGATCGTCGGGGCGGTCGTGGCATTCAGCCAGCTCGCGCCGGACATCAGCCTCCAGGACACCCTGGACGACCTGGCGAGCAAGGTCGGCAAGTTCACGTACCTGATCGTCGGGGCCGCGGCGTTCGTCGAGACCGGTGCGTTCGTGGGTCTCGTGCTGCCGGGCGAGACCATCGTGATCCTCGGTGGCGCGGTCGCCGGCCAGGGGGAGACGTCGGTGGTGCTGACGATAGGCATCGTGTGGGCCTGCTCGTTCTCGGGCGATTCGTTCAGCTTCCTGCTCGGCCGGCGGCTTGGCCGCGAGTTCATCCTGCGCCACGGGCCGAAGGTGCGGATCACGGAGGAGCGCTTTTCGCGGGTCGAGGACTACTTCGATCGCCATGGCGGCAAGACGATCCTGATCGGTCGGTTCATCGGTTTCGTGCGAGCGATCGCGCCGTTCACGGCGGGCACCTCGGGCATGCGGTACTGGAGCTACCTGCCGTACAGCGTGCTCGGGACCGGGCTGTGGTCCGCGGGATACGTGCTGCTCGGGTTCTTCGCCTCCCGCAGCCTGGACGCGGCGGCCCACGTCGCCGGTCAGGGAACGCTTTTTTTCGGAGTCGCGGTCGCGGTGATCGTCGGGATCGTGTGGGCGGTGCGGTTCCTGCGCCAGCCCGAGAACCGGCAGCGCCTGGTGGCCGGGATGGAGCGCAGACCGTTCCTGCGGCCGGTGGTGGCGCTCGGGCGGCGGCTTCGCACCCCGGCGCGGTTCGTCGCCGGTCGCGTCACGCCGGGTGGGCTTGGGCTCGAGTTCACGACCGTCATGGCGATCCTCGCGGTCGCGGTCTACGTGGTGATCGCCTACACCTCGACGATCGTCGACCATCCGGGGCCGACGCCCGGAGACCAGACGGCGTTCGACCTGGCGAACGACCTGCAGATGGCCTGGCTGGTCAGCGCTGCCAAGGTGATCACGGTGCTCGGATCGTCGGCGGTGATCCTTCCGATCTTGGGGATCGCGACACTGCTGCTGATCTCGCAGCGGCGATGGATGGAGGCGGCCGTACTTGTGGCGGCGGTGGCCATCCTCTTTGTGGGGGTCGCTGAGCTGAAGGGGTTGACGTCGCGCCCGCGCCCTCCTGATCCGTTGACGTCGATCAACGGCTCCGGCTTTCCCAGCGGACACGCCGCGCACTCGGTGATCTATCCGTGGCTGGCGGTGACGCTCGCGATCCGCCTGCGCCCGGGGATGGTCGGCGGCACCGCGCTCGTCATCGCCGGATTTGCGCTCGCCGCGCTGGTCGGACTCTCGCGCGTTTATCTGCACGTCCACTATCTGAGCGACGTGACGACGGGATGGGCGCTGGGGGCCGCCGCATTCTGCGCCTGCGGGGCCGTTGGGCTGGTGGTCAGCTTCTTACGTCAGAATTCCGCCGATGCTGTCCCTGGCGATCGGGACTGAGTACTTCCTGTTCGGCGGGGCGGGGGTCGTGACCCTGCTCGCGTTCACGGCGTTCATCCTTTCCCCTGCGATTGGGGCCTATGGGCGCACGTGGGAAAAGGCGACGGCGGTACTCCTGTCGCTGTTCGTCCTGCTCGTCCTGGTGCTGATCGGGGTCGCGATCGGCGTTCTGATCGTCTACTACTGGCCGCAAATAACGGAGGCCCTTCCCGGGCTCGGCTAAGAGTTCCTCGCCGCGAGCGAGGGTTGCGCCTACCATTGCCCGGTGAAGCCGGAGCAGGCGACGCAGAAAAGTCCTGCAAAAGACGGCTCCTCGGGCATGCTGGACGAGCTCTCGGAGGCGATCGAGTCCGGCGCCGGGCTGCCGGCGCTGACGCGGGCGGCGGCCAAGGCGCTCGGCGCGAGCGTCGCGCTGATCGATCGCTCGAGCGCGGTGCTCGGCGTTGCGGCGTCCTCGCAGGCGGAGGAGCGCAAGCTGCTGGCCGGCGAGGAGGATGTCGTTCGCACCGAGCTGCGGGTGGCTGACACGGCGGTCGGCGAGCTCCGGTACCGGGCCAGGGGGGAGGCGCCCGCCGCCGGGGTGACACGGATGGTTTCGACGCTGCTTGCGCTGGAGGTGGAGCGGTCCCGCTCGCCGGAATGGGCGAGCGACGAGGCGGCCGCGGCGTTCGTGCGGGCGCTGCTGGAGCGGAAGGTGACGGATCGCGGCGACATCGTGGCGCGGGCGGCGGAGCTGGGAGCTGGGATCGAGAACGGCGCCGGCGTGATCGTCGCGCGGGCTGCGCC
This sequence comes from Solirubrobacterales bacterium, assembly GCA_045805825.1. GTDB lineage: Bacteria > Actinomycetota > Thermoleophilia > Solirubrobacterales > 70-9 > AC-56. The sequence goes on along the minus strand of JBJMKM010000028.1, from coordinate 5,096 downwards.
GCGGACGGCGCAGACCGGAGATTGGCGCGGGCGGGTGCTGACTGTGGCGCTGCGGGCGGTGCGGTCGGTGGGGCCGGGATCGGTGGGCGCCCTCGGCGACGGCGAGACGGCCGAAGTGGTCTCGATCGTCCCTGCCGGCGAGGATGCGCAGCTCGCGCGCGCGGCGCGGGCGCTCGAGCGGGAGCTGGGTGCGGCGCTGTCGGGATTCAGCATCACCGTGGCCCAGAGCCGGCTGGCGGAGGATCCGGTTGATCTGTACAGGGCCGGCAAGGAGGCCGAGCTGGCGGCCAACGTGGCGGAGGCCGAGGGGCGGTCAATGCTCGCGTTCGAGGACACCGGGGCTTACCGGCTGTTGCTGCCGGCGATGAGCGAGGAGCCGGGCGAGCTGGAGCGCTTCTACCAGGAGACGTTGGCGCCGCTCGCCGCCTACGACGAGCAGTACGAGACCGACCTGGTGAACACGATCGAGACCTATCTGGAGAACGACGGAAACGTGGCGCAGACGGCGGCGAGCCTGTTCACGCACCGGCACACGGTGCGCTACCGCCTGGAACGGGTCAAGGAGCTGACTGGCCACGACATCGGGTCGAGCGAGGGGCGGGAGAAGCTGAGCCTTGGGCTGAAGGCAATGCGGGTCCTGGGGATCGCGAGCGCCGCGGGACCGGCGATGGAGCCGGGCGCCGAGGGCGGACGCGTTCGCCCGCCGGCGGAGGACTGATCCGGGGTGTCTGTGGACGGATCGAGCGAGTGGATCGACGTGTCGGTGCCGGTGCGTCCCGGGATGGTGCACTGGCCGGAGGACCCTGAGGTGACCCTCGAGCGGACGAAGAGCATCGCGGAAGGCGAGGCGGCGAACCTCACTCGGCTGGACATGAGCGCGCACACGGGCACGCACATGGACGCGCCGCTTCATTTCTTCGACGAGGATCCGGGGATCGAGGCCCTGCCGCTCGACATCGCGCTGGGACCCGCGCGCGTCGTGCGGATCGAGGGAGAGGAGCCGATCGATCGCGGTCACGTCGAGGAGCTGGACTTACGTAGCGGCGAACGGATCCTGTTCCGGACGGTGAACTCCGAACGCCGGTGGTGGGACCGAGATTTCGACCCGTCGTACGTGCACGTATCGCTCGAGGCGGCCGAGCTCCTGGGCGAGGTGGGAGTTGCGCTCGTCGGAGTCGACTATCTGTCTGTCGGCGGGTACGAGAGCGACGGCGTCGAGACGCACCGGGCGCTATTGGGCGCCGGCGTGTGGATCGTCGAGGGCCTGAACCTCTCCACGGTCGAGCCCGGCGACTACGAGCTCATCTGTTTGCCGGTCAAACTCGTGAATAGCGACGGTGCCCCGGCGCGAGCGCTGCTGCGCACGGCCTGATCCCTTCCGACGCTCTCGGTCTACGCTATTCGGGACTCTGGGGAGTCGTCCAACTGGCAGGACCCTGGTTTTTGGGGCCAGTTATCCCGGTTCGAATCCGGGCTCCCCAGCTGCCGACCGGGTAGGCTCGTAGGTAAGGATCAACTGCGGCTCCGGCAGGGGCGACGTCGGGCATAAACAGCCGAGGGCGTTTCGGGGTTGGTCGCCGCCCAAGACCAGGGAAGGTCTCCATGCATAGCACTCGTTCTCCTCTTCCAGCATCGCTGCGGCTGCCCGTGCTGCTCGCGGCCAGCCTCCTGACGTGCGTCTGTCTTGCAGCGGGCCTCGCGAGCTCGGCCTGGGCGGGGGAGTCCCGCGCCGCTCGAGTGACCTGCGTGGACCCCGGCCCGCTGGACGGGGTCTGCGACTACCTGATGGACCGCAAGGGAGTCGTGCAGGTCGCCCTCTTCGACCAGAAGACCGGCCGGTTCGCCCAACTCTCCGAGGGTGACGCGCCTCAGTACACGGCCAGCATCGTCAAGGTGGACATCCTGGCTCACTGGCTCAGGCGGTTTCAGAAGCGCGACGTCAACATTCCGGGCGGCATCCCCTACTCGATCAAGTACCTGATGCAGCGGATGATCCAAAACAGCGACAACGCCGCCGCGACCTCGCTGTTCTACTTCGGCGGCGGCTGCGATGCGCTGACTCGCTTCAACGAGCGGATTCCGATGAATGACACCGACGTGGCATGCGAGACCCCGAACTACTACGGGTGGGGCAACACGACCACGTCGGCTCCTGACCAGGTCAGGCTGATGAAGGCGTTTGCTTACGGCATGCCGCGGGTCCTCGGACCGGACGCCAGGAGCTACGGCCTCGACCTGATGCAGGGCGTAGAGCCGGACCAGCGCTTCGGAATCACATGCGGCCCCTGGGGCAATACCTGCGAGCCGCCGAACTACGCCGATCCGGACCCCGACGTCACCGTTGCGCTAAAGAACGGCTGGAAGACCCTTCCCACCTGCACGGACCCGATCGCCCAATGTCCGTGGCAGGTCAACAGCACCGGTTGGGTGAACGGCAAGGGGCGCAACTACGTCCTCACGGTCCTCACCACACGCGACCCGGTCGGCAGCGGCGGGCTCTACGGGTTCAACTACGGCATCGACACCATCCAGGGCGTCTCCAAGCTGGTCTGGAGCAACCTGAACTGACCGAGGGATTACTTGCGCGCGGTCCCGCGCTTTAGGATTCCGTAGGTGAGCGGCCCCACTGTGCTGATCATGGCCGCCGGCGAGGGGACACGGATGCGCTCGTCGGTGCCAAAGATGCTGCATCCCGTTTGCGGGCGCCCGATGGTCGCCTGGCCCGTGCTCGCTGCCCGCGACGCCGGGGCCGAGCGCGTCTGCGTGATCGTTTCGCCCGCGCGCAACCTCGCCGACGCGCTCCCTGAGGGCACCGAGACAGCCGTGCAAACTCAGTCCGACGGCACGGGCGGAGCGATCCGCGCCGCGCTCGAGGTAATCGCCGCCGCCGACGCCGTCGTGGTGCTGAACGGCGACCACCCGCTCGTCACGGCCGATCACCTGAGGGAGGTGGTCGACGTGCATCGCGACTCGGGCGCCGCCGCGACGGTCGTGACGGTTGAGCGCCCCGACCCGGAGGGCCTGGGACGCGTGGTCCGAGACACCGACGGCGACTTCGATCGCATCGTCGAGACGAAGCATCCCGAGGGGATCCCGCCCGAGATTCTCGCCGTCCAGGAGGTCAACACGAACACGTTCGTCTTCGACGGCGCCGCCCTCACGGACGCCATCGGCCGCATCACGAACGACAACGCCGCCGGCGAGTACTACATCGGCGACGCGCTGAACCTCATGCGCACCGAGGGCAAGCGGGTCATTGCCCACAAGGTCGACGACATCTCGGTGAACATCGGCGTCAACAATCGGGCCGAGCTCGCGAGGGTCGCCGCGATCGCCCGCCGGCGCATCCTCGAGCGCCACATGCTCGCCGGCGTGACCGTCACCGACCCGGGCGCCACCTGGATCGACGCCGACGTCGAGATCGAGTCCGACGCGCTAATCGAGCCCGGCACCACCCTCCGCGGCCAAACGAGCGTCGGCCGCGCAAGCATCATCGGCCCGCACACCACCGTGACGGACTCCGCGATCGGCGCCGAGGTCACGGCGCAGCATTCGTACATCACCCAGAGCGAGATCGCGGACGGCTGCAGCATCGGCCCGTTCGCCCACCTGCGCCCGGGCACGGTCGTCGGCCCGGACTCGAAGGTCGGCACCTTCGTCGAGCTCAAGAACACCCGCATCGGGCGGGGCACGAAGGTCCCGCACCTCTCCTATCTCGGCGATGCGGACGTCGGCGACGAGACCAACGTCGGCGCCGCGACGATCACGGCCAACTACGACGGACTCCGCAAACACCGTACGAAGATCGGGAACCGGGTGCACACTTCCGTTGACACCACCCTCGTCGCTCCGGTAAGCATCGGCGACGGCGCCTACACTGGCGCCAACTCCGCGATTACCGAGGACGTGCCGCCCGGTGCCCTGGGAATCGCGAGGCCGAAACAAGACAACATCGAGGGCTACGCCGACAAGAAGGCGCGCGAGGAAGCTGACGAGGGAGACACGGAGGACTCGTGACCACGATCGAAGAACGGCCCCAGATGCTGAGCTCGATCCCGCAGGAGTACACAAAGCGCCTGATGGTCTTCGGCGGCCGCGCGTCGATGGAGCTCGCGGCAAAGATCGCGTCGAAGCTCGGCGTCGACCTGGGCAAGGTGAAGCTCCAGACGTTCGCCGACGGCGAGGTCTACTGCCGCTACGAGGAATCGATCCGTGGCGCCGACGTCTTCCTCGTGCAGTCGACGGCCGCGAATGCCGCGCACGAGATGACTCCAAACGATTCGCTCGCCGAGCTCTTGATGATGATCGACGCCGCCCAGGGCGCCTCCGCGCACCGCATCATCGCCGTGATGCCCTGGTACGGCTACGCCCGCCAGGACAAGAAGTCCTCTCCGCGTGAGCCGATCACCGCCCGCATCGTCGCGAAGACGCTGGAGGCAGTAGGGGTGGACCGCGTCCTCACGATGGACCTCCACGCGGGACAGGTGCAGGGCTTCTTCCACATCCCGGTCGACCACATGACCGCGATGCCGATGCTGACCCAGTGGTTCGCGGACCAGGACTTCGGCTCAGAGGAGCTGGTGATCGTGTCCCCGGACGCCGGCCGGGTCAAGGTGGCGCGCAACTTCGCCCGCAAGCTCGGCACCCACTGGGCGGTGATGGAGAAGGAGCGCCCGGCCCAGCAGGTGGCGGAGATCGGCTACGTGGTCGGTGACGTGAAGGGCAAGACCGCGGTGCTGACCGACGACATGATCGACACCGCGGGGACCCTCTGCGCGGCCGCCCGCACCGTGCTCGAGGAGGGTGCCGCCCGCGTGATCGCCTCCGCCACCCACGCCGTCTTCTCGGGCCCCGCCTACGAGCGCCTCGCCTACGAGGCCTCGGGGATCGAGCGCATCGTCGTCACAGACACGATTCCCCTGCGCCCCGGGGCGCCGGAGAACATCACGGTCCTCTCGACCGCCAGCACCTTTGCCGACTCGATCCGCCGGATCTTCACCGACGACTCGGTGTCCGAGATCTTCGCGGGCGAGAACCAGCTCTTCTAGTGCGCGCGGCGGCGCTGCTGACCGCGGCCGCGCTTGGCCTCGCAGCCT
>JBJMKM010000027.1:0-27611 GCA_045805825.1 Solirubrobacterales bacterium | reverse complement strand
GCCCCTGGATGCCGTTCTCGATCGCGGTCTTGACCCGCTCCTGGTTTGTCTTGACGGTGTCGGCCGACTTGTTCCCGGTGCCCAGGAGCTGATCCAGGTTGGGGCCGATCTTGCCGTCGGTGCCGGCCGCCTCCAGCGTGTGGCAGGCGCCGCAGTTGATCTGGAAGAGCTCGAGGCCCTCCTGGTCGGACTTCGGGACGCTCGATTCGGGCGAGGCGTCCGCCCCGCCCTTCGACTGAAGCGCCCAGAACGGCAGCACGACCAGGCAGATGGCCGCGAGCACACAGAACATGACGATGGGCCGCTTCATAGCGCTTCACCGAACCCGCGATCGCGGCTTCGGCGCGGAGATACTAACCAGCCACCGACCCCCCAGCCACCGACCCCCACCGGCGGGCGGACCGGCCGGGCTCCGCGCCGAGGCGCTGAGGCTGGAGGAGGCAAATCATCAACCTCAGCGGCTCTCGGCGCGCAACCCGCACCGGTCGCTCCGCTAGTGGAATCTCAAGACGCTGAACAACCCCGCGTGGTCGGAATCCCAGAAACCGTTGTGCGGCTGCCGGCCGGTGACGGCCGTCTTGGCGCGCCCAACGTGGTTGGGATCGTTGGTCATGATGTGGTCGACCTTGTGATCGAACTGGGAGACGTCGCCCCCGGCGCCCACCTTGAGCACGTCGGCGTCCAGGCAGCAGCCGAGCGGGTCGTGGGTGCTTCGCTCGGCGAACCCGTGTGAGCGAAGCCACCAGTCCGCCGCGCCGTCGCCGGGCTTGATCTGGGTCTTGACGTCCGAGTTCAGGTCGCCGACGAGGATCACGGGCTTCTTGCCCGTCGCGGGGCCGCCCGGCGTGATCAGCTCCTGAGCCTGCGCCTTGCGGACCTTGCCGTTGCCGACGTCGGTGCCCTGATTCGTCGTGTTCGAGGGCTGGTTGTCGAACGCCTCGAGGTGGGTGTTCACGAACCTGAACCGGGGGCTCTTTCTGACCTTGGTGTCGACCGCGGTCCAGCCTCGCGTGACGTCGATCGGGATACCGCTCACCGGCTCCTGAAGCAGCGTGTCGTAATGAGCGCTTTGGGGCTTCGTGGTCTTGACGCCGGCATGGCGCCGGGCCAGGATCACGTCTCGCATCGTCAGGCGGGCGTTGGTGTCGCAGCTGTGGTCGGGGCTGCCGTCGGTGTTGGCCTCGGTCTCGAAGTCGAACTCCGGCTGCACTACGACGGCGCGGTAGTGCTTGCCGTGAGCGTTCAGGCGGTCGAGCAGCAGCTTGAGGAAGTCGTAGCGGACGTCCTTGGCCTCGAACGGGTTGGGCGGAACGATGACCTTGCAAGGGCCGGTCCGCCACAGGGCGACCTCCTGGAGACCGACGAGATCCGGGTCGCGGTTGAGAATCTCGGTCGCGAGGCCCTTGGCCCTGACCGGGAACTTGTTGGCGTCGACCTGATTCAGGATCTGGCCGGCAGCATCCTTCAGCTCGTTGAAGTTCTGGGCGTTGATGCCGGGGCTGAGGTCTGCGCCGAGATACAGGTTCCGGCTCATCACCTTGACCTTCGGCTTCGACCCATGCGCCTCAGCCGGGCTCGCCGAGACCGCGACGGTCATCAGCGCGAGCAGCAGTAGAGCCGCGGCAAGCAACGAATGACGCCGATCGACGCGATGGACTGAACTGGAACTCAACCGTGCCTCCTCAACTGGCATCCGTGCGGTGAGCCCTTCCTTAGGCAAGCGGGGACACGCACATCCAGCACCTTCATCGGCCGCGCTCACCAGATCCTTTAGCTGGCGAGCCAGTTATTTGGGAGAGGCCGCGGTAAGCCTGCGCCAGTACGGGCACATTCGGCGCAGGCCGCACTGGTCGCATCGCGGCCGCGGACGGCAGACCTCGCGGCCGTGGCGGATCAGGTTGATGTGGAACTCGTAGGCGTTCTCGGGGTCGACGATCCGCAGCATCTCGTCGTGGGCCTCCTCGAATGGGGCACCCTCGCGAAAGAGCCCTAGCCTGCCGCCCACCCGGTATACGTGGGTGTCCACCGGGATCTCCGGGCGGTCGAAGGCGAAGATGAGAACGCACGCGGCCGTCTTGCGTCCCACGCCTGGGAGCGCCGTCAGGAACTCGATCGCCTCGTCGCGCGGGGCGTCCTCGATCCAGTCGAGGTCTGGATGGTCGTCGAGCTCGCGAAGGATCTGCTGGATCCGCGGGCCCTTGGTGTTCGCGAGACCGCCGGGCCGGATGGCCTCGATCACCTCGTCGGTCGGGGCGTCGCGAACCTCCTCCCAGGTCGGAAAGCGGTCGCGCAGGCGCTCGTAGGCGACATCGCGGTTGGTGTCGTTGGTGTTCTGCGAGAGAACGGTCCGGACGAGCTCGGCGATGGGATGGCCGTGGGGATCGTTGACCGGGCGCCCGTAGAGCTCCCGCAGGCGGTCGCGAATCGCCCGGACGCGTCGCTTGCGCGGCCCCTTCCATCCGTCCTTGGTCACGCGCCGAGGATATGCAGGGGCGGGCTTCAACTGGTCGAAGAACCCCGGTTAGAATCCCGCCACCGCCTGTGCCCGCACTCGTCCACAGCGTCGGCAGACGGTTGCCTCATGGTTGGGGCGACCTGCTCCGCCAGATCGTCCTCTTCCTTGGTGCCTACCAGGGCTACCAGGTGGTGCGCGGAATCGCCGACTCGCATCCCGCCTCCGCGATGGCCAACGGGATGCACATCATCCATCTGGAACAGTCGCTCGGGGCATTCTTCGAGCCCGCCTTCCAGCAGGCGTTCCTCAACCACCAGTGGATCATCGATCTCGCGAACTGGATGTACTTCAACAGCCACTTCGTGATCACGACGGCGTTCCTGGTCTGGCTCTACCTCTATAGGAGCGACCACTTCAACTTCGTGCGCAACATGTTCCTTGTGGCGATGGGCATCGCCTTGGTCGGCTACGTGCTGTATCCGACCGCCCCGCCGCGGATGTTCCCCGGCGCCGGCTTCACGGACACGATCCAGGCGTTCACGAGCACCAATCAGGACGCGTCGTTCACCAGCCTGCTCGTCAACCCCTACGCGGCGGTACCCAGCATGCACATCGCCTTCTCGCTGATGGTCGCCGTGTCCGCGATCAACCTAGTCCGCAGCGCGTGGGCGCGCCTGCTCTGGTCGCTCTATCCCCTGAATGTCTTCTTCGTGATCGTGGTGACGGCGAACCACTTCTGGTTCGACGCAGCGGTCGGGGCGATGGTCGCCTGCCTCGCGGCCGTCAGCGCGCACCAGCTGGCCCGGCTGCGGCCGGACGTCTGGTCGTGGCGCGAGGGCGTTGACGAGGCGCCCGCGTGACCCGACCCTTGCGGTAAGACCCCGATAGCGTCCCGTTCGTGGCGTCGGAGGTTCCGGGTGGAGGCCAGCTCCGCGATGTGCGCACGGGCCAGGAGTTCCGGGCCTATGCGCGCGGCCGCCTGATCGAGTCGAGGCTGACTCCCAACGCGATCTCGATCACGGGCTTCGTGCTGAACGTGGCCGCTGCCGTTCTCATAACGCAGCGGCTCTTCGTGCTCGGGGGTGTGGCGTTCATCGTCGGGTCCGTCATGGACACCCTCGACGGCCGGTACTCGCGGATGTCCGGGAAGGGGACGCTCTTCGGCGCCTTCCTCGACTCGACGCTGGATCGGGTCGAGGAGGGCGTGGTGCTGACGGCCGTCGCCTGGTACTTCGCGGATGCCGGCCGGGCGATTCCGGCGGCCGCCTGCGTCCTCACAGTGTTGGGCTCGCTCATGGTCTCCTACACCCGGGCACGCGCTGAGGCCCTCGGCGTCGAGTGCAAGGTGGGGATTGCAACTCGACCGGTGCGGGTAGTTTTGCTGTCGATCGGTCTGGTGTTCGCGAAGGGCGCCGGGCTTTTCGACATTGAGCTGCTTGCTCCGGCGATCTACGCTATGGCTGCCCTTACAGCCGTTACCGTGGTGCAGAGGGTGTGGCACGTGCGGCGAGAGCTGCGGGCACTCGACGTTCCCTAGGTGTAACCGGCATACGAGCGCGGCGTAGTAGGAGGCTCCCCCAAAGCCGCAGGAGGACTTTCGAACCGAATGAGCACCGAGAACGGATCCCCGAATGGCGCGACATCCAACGGCCACCTGATCGACGACGGCAAGGTCCGCGTCGCGGTCGTCGGCGTCGGCAACTGCGCCAACTCCCTCATCCAGGGCGTCACCTATTACGCGGACGCCGACCCCGCCGAGGATGTCCCGGGCCTCATGCACGTCGACCTCGGCGGCTACCACGTGCGCGACATCGAGTTCGTCGCCGCCTTCGATATCGATGCCGAGAAGGTCGGGAAGGACCTCGGCGAGGCCATCTGGGCCGGGCAGAACGACACGATCAAGTTCGCGGACGTCCCCGAGCTTGGCGTCCCCGTGCACCGCGGCATGACGCATGACGGCCTCGGCAAGTACCTCAAGGAGAAGATCACCAAGGCCCCGGGTCAAACGGACGACGTCGTGGGGATCCTCCAGGACACGAAGGCCGACGTTCTCGTCTGCTACCTGCCGGTGGGCTCCGAGCAGGCCACCAAGTGGTACGTCGAGATGGCCATCAAGGCCAAGGTCGGCTACGTCAACTGCCTGCCGGTCTTCATCGCGCGCGAGGATTACTGGGACGAGCGCTTTCAACGCAACGGGCTGCCGATCATCGGCGACGACATCAAGTCGCAGGTCGGGGCCACGATCGTCCACCGCCAGCTCGCCCGCCTGTTCCACGACCGCGGCGTGCGCCTGGAGCGCACCTCGCAGCTCAACGTCGGCGGCAACATGGACTTCTACAACATGCTCGAGCGCGAGCGGCTCGCCTCGAAGAAGGAGTCCAAGACCAACGCGGTCACGTCGATCATGGGTCACGAGCTGCCCGCCGACGACGTGCACGTCGGGCCCTCCGACTACGTCGCCTGGCTCACCGACCGCAAGTGGGCGCACATCAGGCTCGAGGGCAAGGCGTTCGGCGATGTCCCGCTGACGGCGGAGCTCAAGCTGGAGGTGTGGGATTCGCCGAACTCGGCCGGCATCGTCATCGACGCCGTCCGGATCGCGAAGCTCGCGCTGAACGACGGCGTCGCCGGCCAGCTCGACGGGCCGTCGAGCTACCTGATGAAGTCCCCGCACACCCAGCGTCCCGACGACGAGGCGCGGGAGCTGACCGAGGAATTCATCGCCGAGCATCGCCGCAAGGCACCCGGCGAGCGCGCCAAGGAGCTCGCCGCGGAGTCCTCGGCGAGCGAGTAAAAGCGAGTTGCTTTCAGCCGTTCGAGAGGCTCGCCGAACGGCGGGCCTCTTCTCTTGTCCTCCGCCTCCTCGTCGCGCTTCTATGCTCCGCACGTGCCCCCTGAACAGTTCTCGATCGCTCAGGTCAGCCCACGGCCTTGGGGCGACGCACATGAGGTCAACGAGTTCGTAGAGCGGGTCTCGGCCGGGCTCGCCGCGCGCGGACATCGGGTCGTGGTCGCCGCGCCGTCGCGGTCGCGGGCCGCGGTCCGGGAGTCGCGCCGGGCCATCCTCGCCGCGCGCGACCGCCCGTCGACGCTCTTCGGCCGCTCGTGGAAAGGTGACCGCGCCGGCGGGAGCGACGGCCCGCCGGTTCTCGCCGTCGGCTCGGGCCTGTCGATGCCGCGCGGCCCCGGCCCACGGGCGGCGCCGGTCCCCATCGACCTCAGCCGGCCCCTCGAGGACCTGTTCGGGGGCGTGGACCTGGACGTCGTGCACGTCCATGATCCGTTCGCGCCCAGTGCGGGCGCGGTCGCGCTTCGTCATTCCCGATCGCTGAACGTCGGCACGTTCCACGAGCCGACGGAGCGGATCCTGTCGACCCAGGTCGCGCGGCCGATCGTCGAGGTCTTCTTCGGCCGCCTCGATGCGCGCACGGTCAGCTCCGGGGCTACCTCGGACCTGATCGAGAGGTTCTTTCCAGGAACCTACGAGCTGATGGAGCCGGGGGCGGACGGGAGCGTCCGGGGGTTCTGGCCCGGTGATGGCGACGAAAAGGGCAACCGTGTGCGGATCGCCTTCTGTCTCGAGGAGGAGCGCGGCGCGCTACGCCTCTTCCTGCGGGCGCTGCGGCGCCTGTCCTTGGAGCTTGACTGGGAGGCAGCGGTCTGGACGCCGACCGCCATCGAGGTGCGCCTGGCGCGACGGATTCGCGAGCGCGTGGACGTGCTCGGGCCGCGGCAGGCCTCGCCCGAGGATCTCATCGCGGGCGCGGACGTGGTTTGCGCCGCCTCCGGCGGTCCCCGGACGGCTCCCGGCCTGCTGAGGAAGGCGATCGCGTCGGGAGCCGTCCCTGTGGCTTCACACCTGCCCATTTACCAAGAGCTGATCGGCGAGGGCGAACGCGGCCTCCTGTTCCCGGCGGGTGACGCTTTCACCCTCGCCGGTCAGCTCGAGCGCCTGATCAACGAGCCGGCGCTGCGATCCGAGCTCGTTAGGGGAGGGAAAGGCTTCGTTCGCGACTGGGAGGCGGTGGTCGATCAGGTCGAGGAGATCTACCGCCGGGTAGCGGCACGCCGGCACGATCCCGACGGCAGGCCCGCCGTCCGGCGCCGGCTCGCCGACCGGCGGGCCATCCACGTCGACCTTCACATGCACACCGACCACTCGCCGGACTGCGCGACCCCTGTCGATGTTCTGCTGGAGACCGCCAAGGAGCGCGGCCTCGGGGCTATCGCGATCACCGACCACAACGAGATCTCGGGCGCCCTAGCGGCGCGTGAGCTCGCGGAGCGGGACGGTGGCGTAAAGGTCATCGTCGCCGAGGAGGTGAAGACCGCTGAACAGGGCGAGGTGATCGGCCTGTTCCTCGAGGAGAAGATCCCGCGCGGGATGACGATGGCCGAGACGATTGCCGAGATCCGCCGCCAGCGTGGTCTCGTGTACGTGCCGCACCCGTTCGACCGGCTGCACTCGGTGCCCGACTACGAGCACCTGCTCGACATGGTGGAGGACATCGACATCCTCGAGGTGTTCAACCCCAGGGTGGCTCTCACCGCCTTCAACGAGGAGGCGGAGCGGTTCGCCGCCAAGTACCGGATCGTCCCCGGGGCGGGATCGGACAGCCACGTCCCCCAGGGGCTCGGGAGCGTGATGATCCGAGTTCACGACTTCGACGGCCCGGAGGAGTTCCTGGAAGCGATGCGCGACGCCGACATCGTGCGCAAGCACAAGAACCTGATCTACGTGCAGGCGCTGAAGCTTCTGCAGACCTCCGGACGCTCCGGGGCGGCCGCCGCGCGGCGCCGGGAGAGCCGCACGCCCTGATGCACCCGGGAGGAGCGGCGTCGGGGCCGTCAAAGAAAGGGCGCACGGCCCCCAGGGCTGGAGCGAACTTGCCGACGACCGACGACGAGATCCAGGAGAAGTACCTCGAGCGGGCGATCCGCGAGCTGAACCAGCTCACGCATCGCCTGCAGGAGTGCTCGCACTGCCCGCGGGGGAACCTCATGCCCGTCCTGGGCTCCGGGCATCCGCAGGCCGACATCTTCCTGTTGAAGTTCGCGCCGACGGCCGCGGAGATCGAGGAGGGGGTCGCCTTCTACGGGCGGGCCGGCAACGCTCTGCGCAAGAGCTTCAAGCGCCTGAACATCGACCCGCTGGTCGTCTACGGCACGCTGTGCGTGAAGTGCCCGGTCTCGGATCCGTCGCTGGCCGGCGGCGAGTGCATCGAGCGGATCGTCGAGGAGATCGCGATCGTGCAGCCCAGGATCATCGTCGTCATGGGCGAGCGGGCGCTCGAGGTCGTGAACGACGTCGACGTGCCTCTGTCGCGGGCGCTCGACCCCCAGCTGGGGACCGTCCAGGAGCTGACGCCGACGATCGACGCGCTCTACGTACCGGACATCGACGAGTCGCTCGACTCCGAGGAGTCCAAGCGGGACTTCTGGTCGGCGTTCCGCGCGCTCGGCGAGTGGTACTCGGACCTGCCGCCGTACTAGGGATCCGGGTCTTAAACTGCTCCCTTCGGATGGAGCTCGAGGAACGGACCATCGAGGACCTGCCCGGCCGCTGCGAGAACTGCGGCGCCACGCTGACCGACGCCGAGAAGCAGCGGATCCTCGATGACGGCGCGAGCGCCGCGCTCTGCACGATCTGCGCGAACGAGCTCGCTCCGCTTGCCGAGGACGAGGCCGGCGAAGAGCTCTAAGTCGGACGGGCTGGCGGTCAGGCTGACCGTTGACGCCCGATCGCGGCGAGCAGCGCGTGCCTCATGCCGGTGCGGCTGCCACGGCGACCGCTCCCATCGCCTCGAGGGTCGCGCTGGCGAGGCCCCGCACGACGACCACGTCGAGCGCGTCGTAATCGTCGAGGGCCCTCGACGCTTGGTCGGCATCCGCCGCCGCCACACCCACGGTGCCCGTCGGTCGGTCGAGACGGGCGAACTGCCGCCGATATCCGTCGTGGAGGTCGCGGTAGAAGGACTCCTCCTTCGCGAGACGCTCCCGGGCGTCATGGCCGACAGCTGTGCGGACGTAGCCGAGCACGGGCGGCGGCTCTCGTCCCGCCTCCGCAGCACCTGAATGCACGCTTTCGCGAGCGCCCGCCGCGAACTCCGGTGTCATCCAGTTGAGGAAGGCGCCGTCGAAGCCGCTCCCCGCAAGAGCGGACATCTTCGGTCCCATCGCGGCCAGCACCAGCCGGACGCCCGGAATCGAGTCGCGCAGCGCCGGCAAGGCTTCGCGCATCGTTGTCAGGGGTCGCTTGGTGAAGCCGGCGCCGACTCCGACCCACAGCCGGTCGCGGTCGAGACCGAGGCTCTCGATGCGCTCGTTGATCTCCGCGGGCTGATGGCGATCGAGCGCCATCACCGCGACACCCAGCTCGAGTTCTTCGGTTCCCTCCGCAAAGGCGGCAAGCGTGTCGAGGCCGTTCGCTCCCGGGTGGTCGTTCGACCACATCGAGGAGTAGCCGAGTTCCTGGCAGCGGGCGGCGAGTGGAGTGGCGACGTCGGGGTCGAGCCCCGCGGCGACGCCGAATCCGCGGGTCATCGCTCCAGTACCGCGACGCACTCGACGTGCGGAGTGTGTGGGAACATGTCGACCGGCGTCACGCGGCGGAGCCTATAGCCGGCTTCGGTGAGCTGAGCGGCGTTGGGCGCAAGCGTCGTCGGGTTGCAGGAGACGTAGACGATCCGCCGTGCCTTGCACTCGATCACGCGCCGGACGATCTTCTTCGAAAGCCCCGCTCGCGGTGGGTCCACCACGACGACGTCGGGGGATCCGGCCTCCTCCAGGAGCGGCCGGACGCCCAGTCGGGCGTCCTGGGCGATGAAGCGTGCGTTGTCGATCCCGTTGCGCTTCGCGTTGTGCTCGGCGTCTGCGATCGCCTCGCGAACGGTCTCGATGCCCCACATCTCGCCGGCACGACGCGCCAGGGTGAGGCCGATCGTTCCGATCCCGCAGTAGAGGTCGAACACGCGCTCGTGTCCGGTGAGGCCGGCTGCCTCGCCCGCCAGCCGGCAGAGTCGCTCGGCCATCTCGGTGTTCGTCTGGAAGAACGCCATCGGTGAGACGCGGAACCGCATGCCGGCGAGCTCCTCCTCCAGGAATTCCTCTCCGAGGACGCCGGTCGGGCCCGCGGTCCCGCTGCCCGGGCCCTCCACCACGGTGTGAAGGTCCACGGGCGGACGGGTGAAGCTGGCCGGTGACGTGACGAGCCGAGTCTGGACCTGCCCGGTGCGGCGGCCCTCGCGAACGATGAGGTTGCGCATCACGCCCGAGCGGGCGCCGGGATCGTATGCGGGGATGCCTTCGCTTCGGGCCCACTCGCGGATCTCGTTGCGGGCTTGGTTGTTTGCCTCGCTGGCGAGATGGCAATCCTCGGCGTCGACGACCTGGGACCAGCTGCCGCGGCGGTGGAAGCCCAGCACGAGCCGGCCGTCTTGAGCGCCGAAGGAGTACTCGAGCTTGTTGCGGTAGCGCCACTGCTCGGTGGCGGGAACGATCGGCTCGAGCTCGAAGCCGTCGTGGCCGCCCAGGCGCCGCAGAGCCTCATCGACCTGGCGGCTCTTCTCGACGAGCTGGTCTTCGTAGGGGAGCCCCTGCCACGGGGCGCCGGGGCAGGGCTCCCCATCGTGAACGCAGCGGTCCGGGATTCGCCGGGGACTCGGGGCGACGATCTCGAGGACGCTCGCCTCGCCGTAGCCGCGCTTGGACTTGCTCACCCGCGCCCGAACGGTGTCGCCGGGCAGGCCGCCGGTGACGAAGACCACGTAGCCGTCCGCGCGGGCAACGCCCCGCCCGCCCTGTGCGAGGGAGTCGATCTCGAGTACCAGCTCGGCGCCGGGCTTCGGCCGCGCTCCCTGCTTGGTCTGGGCGGTCACCATGCCTCGTATCGTTGCAGCACCTTGTCGTTCGACCTCGATCGTTACCGCAAGCGCGCCGAGACCTTCGGCGAGGAGCTCTCGCGCGAGTACTACCGCCACCTGGCCGGCCACAAAGCCGATCTCGAGATCGAGCCGATCTACGAGACCTACGCGGACCTGTTCGATCGCGATTCGGTCTCGGCCCTGCGCGATCTGGCGGGGGCGGTAAACGGGGATGAGGGCCGGCGGCTCCGGTACCTCCTTCACTTCGGTTTCGACGGCCTCGTGGGCATCGAGACCCGCGCCGAGGCCGAGGAGCTTGCAGGGCTGGAGGCGTCGTTGGAGGTCGATGTCGGCGACGGCGCCGTGCCGTACCGCGCCGTCGTCATCGAACAGGCGAACGAGGTCGACGCGGAGCGCCGCGCCGCGCTGGAGGAGGCGCGAAACGGGGTGCTCGAGGAGCGCCTCAATCCCATTTACCGCACCGCGCTCGGGCGGGCCCACGAGATCTGCCGGGAGTTTGGTTGGCGGAGCTACGCGGACGCCTACGCCGAGCTCCGCGGCATCGAGCTGGAACGGCTTCGCCGGCAGACGGCGGAGTTCCTCGCGGCCACCGACGGTGCATACGGCCCGCTGGTGGATGCTCAGCTCGAGCTGGCCGGGCTGCCGGCACTCGGGGCGCTACGCCGGTCCGACATGCCGCGGCTCTTCCGTGCCCCCGAGCTCGACGGGCTCTTTCCCGCCGGGCAGCTGATCGAGTCGTTCGAGGCGACGCTCGCGGGGCTCGGGATTGACCTTCGTGGGCAGTCGAACGTCCATCTGGACACCGAGTCGCGGCCGACGAAGTCGCCTCGCGCCTTCTGCAGTACGCCGCGAGTCCCGGACGAGGTGTATCTCGTCATCGCGCCTCACGGCGGGCGGGATGACTACGGCGCGCTGTTCCACGAGGGCGGACACACGGAGCACTACGCGAACACGGATACCGGGCTGGCGTACGAGTACCGGCAGCTGGGCGACAACTCCGTGACGGAGTCGTTTGCCTTCCTGGTCGAGCACCTCGTGTCGGATCCGAGCTGGCTGCGCGAGCGCCTGGAGGTTGGCGATCCGGAACCGGCGGTGGAGTATTCGCGCGTCTTTCGGCTCGTGATGCTCCGGCGGTACTCGGCGAAGCTGGCTTACGAGCTTGATCTCCATGGGGATTCGGCGGATCTCGCACAGATGCCCGACCGGTACGCGGATGGACTGACCGACGCGGTACGCGTTCCGTGGCCGCGGGCGACTTGGCTTGCCGATGTCGACGAGGGGTTCTACGCCGCGTGCTACCTGCGTGCCTGGGCGCTCGAGATGCACTGGCGGAGCGCGCTCGAGGAGCGATTCGGCGAGCGGTGGTTCGCGAGCAGCAAGGCCGGGGAGTGGTTGCGCGGCCTCTGGAGGCAGGGGCAGCGGCTGAACGGGGACGAGCTGCTGGGCGAAGTGCTCGGCGAGGAGCTCGATTTCAAACGTCTTGCGGCCGAGTACCCGCATTAAGCTCACACCCATGAACCGCACCTGTCAGTTTCGGAGCTAAGGCTCCTCACCGGAATACATGCCCGTAATCGGCCATGTGCACCTGAAGGTCTCGGATCTCGATCGGTCCGAGGCGTTCTATCGCGATGCGCTGGGGCTCGAAGTGACCGAGCGCGTGGGAGGGAGCTTCGTCTTCATGTCGTTCGGCGGGTCGCATCACCACCTGGCGCTTCAGGGTCATCCGGACGCCCCGCCCGCCGATCCGGCGGCGCTCGGGCTGTACCACTTCGCCGTCGAGGTGGAGGACGAAGGCGAGCTGGCGGAGGCCGTTGACCGGATCAGGGATGCAGACGTCGAGTTCGCCGCCGTCGATCACGGGATCTCCAAAGCGGTCTACTTCAGCGATCCGGACGGGCACGGAGTCGAGGTTTACTGCGACACGCGCGAGCTGCGCCACCGCCCGGAGTGGGAGGGCATCGCCGCGCCGCTGGACGTCGACGCACTGCCGCGCGACTAGGGGTGCGGCGGAGCGCGTGACGGGCGCCGCTAGCGCCCGGTCTTATCCAGCCGACGATCGATGTCGCTCAGGATGCCCTTGCGGGCCTTGCCACGCTGCTCGCGCGTGCGCACCTGGCGCAGCTCGGCGGGCGAGAGGTCGCGGAGGCGCGTCTTGACCTGGGTGGCGGTGAGCTGGTCATAGGCTGTGATCGGTCCGCCCGCGGCCACGCCGGAACGCCTGCGCAGGCGGTCCGCCTGGGCGAGGGGCGCATCGGCGGCGTCGCGCGCCACGCGAGCGGCACGGCGGGCGCTGGCGGTCGCGCGGCGGCGGGCCGGGCCGGTGCGGGAGTCGAGCTCTCGCTGCGCCTGGTCGAGCAGCCGCTCGAGTTGCTTGACGAGCTCGTCGCTGTAGCGGCGGCTGCGGGTGACCAGGTTGGAGACGAGCTCGTTGGCGTCGTCTCGGGTGATGCGGCCACGCTTCACGGCGTCGTCGACGACGTCCTGGAGGCGATCGCGCGAGAGGGTGACACTGCGATCCAGCGCATCGCGGAAGGCTTCGACGCTCTTGTCGGCGCGCCCCGCGGCGGCACTGGAGGAGGAGCGGGTGCTCGCGCTGCTTCGGCTGCTGGCGCGGCCGCGGCTGCTCGTGCTTTTGCCGCGGCTGGCGCTTGCGCCGCTTCGCTTCGAAGTGGTGCGCTTCGCCGTCGTGCGCTTCGCCGTGGAGCGCCGGCTGCCGCTCCGTGATCCAGACCGCGAACGTGAGCCACCCGATCCAGTAGCCATCACGACTCCTTCCATCGAAGTTTCTCGGTCGCGCCGCCCGGGCCGGGAAGCGCTGTCGCCCGGACTATCTCACTATCCGCTCGCGGTTGTTCAAATCATTCATGCGCCCAGCCGAAACGTCCGTGGACGGGCGCGTGGTCCGAGAGGCGTATGGCGCGATCGCCCGCCGGGACCTCCCGCGCCTGGACGGGCCAGGGGGTCGGCGGCTCGTTGATCTCGAGGCCTCTGGCCAGCAGGTGGTCGATCGCGCGTGGGCCGGTGGGCGGCCGCAGCCCGAAGCGCCGCTCGAGCTCGCCGAACACGCTCGAGCCACCGGGGCTCACGTTGAAGTCGCCGCCCAGGATCAGCGGATCGTCACCGGCGAAGCTCACCGCCGCTTCGGCCGCGTCGCGCGTGTCCTCGGCGGCAGCGTCTGAGGGGACGCTGGCGTGGATGTTCGCGACGACGAGTCCGGGATCAAGCCGGGCGAGGGTCACGATGCGGCGCTCGGGAGGTCCCCGCAGCACGACCTCCTTGGAGCCGAGGCGGGAGTGCAGTGCGCCGCGGGCGAGGATCGCGTTGGCGCCGCCCTCCCATGCCCCCATCAGGTCGGGAAGGCGCTGTGCGATCGGGCGGCGGATCGAGCGCAGCCAGTTGCGCGAGGTCAGCGTCAGCTGCATGTCGGCGCCGCACGTGCGAGCTAGACCGTATGCCCAGCGTGGCGGGAGCTCCTGAAGGAGAGCGACGTCCCAGCTCGCGCCGGCCAGGACAGCGGCGAACTCGTTGAACAGGTCGCGGTTGACCTGAACGTGTGTCGCGTTTCGCTCCTCGACGCCGAACAGCCAGGACCGCCAGGTGAACAGCGCCGGATCCGGCGGCTTGTCGCGGCCGTGGAAGACGTTCCAGGTGATGGCTTCGAACTGCATCGCTCGCGGGGTTTGTACCCGGGGCGTACCATCCCCGGCTTCCCGTGGCCCGGAATTTCCTCACCGGCGAAGAGCTCTCGCGCGACGAGCTCGAGGCGCTGCTCGACCGCGCGGCGGAGCTGAAGGCCGGGCGGTCGGCGGGCGAGGGAGGCGACGCGCTCGCCGGGCGCAGCATCGCCCTGGTGTTCGAGCGGCCCTCGACGCGGACGCGGGTGTCGTTCGAGGTTGGGGTGGCGGAGCTGGGCGGCGCGCCGCTCGTATTGCGCGGCGACGAGCTCCAGCTGACCCGCGGAGAGTCGATGGGCGACACCGCGCGGGTGCTTTCGCGCTACGTGCACGGGATGGTGGTGCGGACTGGATCGCATGAGGCCGTCGAGGGCCTGGCGGATGGTGCGGACGTTCCTGTCATCAACGGTCTCACCGCTGACCATCACCCCTGCCAGGTGCTCGCGGACCTGCTGACGCTTCGGGAGCGCTTCGGCGACCTCGATGGGCTGAAGCTCGCCTATGTCGGCGACGGCAACAACGTCGCACGGTCGCTGGCGCTCATCGGCCGGATCGCCGGCGTCGAGGTGCGGGTCGCCTCGCCGGAGGGTTACGCGCTCGAGCCCGGCATTGCCGCGATGGACACGACCGACGCCCGCGAAGCGGTCGCCGGGGCGGACGCCGTCTACACCGATGTCTGGGTGAGCATGGGCAACGAGGCCGACGCCGAGCGGCGCCGATCCGACCTCACGCCATACCGAGTAGACACCAATCTGCTCACCCACGCCGCGGACCGCGCGATCGTCCTGCACTGCCTTCCGGCGCACCCTGGCGAGGAGATCACGGAGGACGTGCTCTACGGCGAGCGCTCAGCGGTCTTCGACCAGGCCGAGAACCGCCTCCACGCCCAGAAGGCGCTTCTGGAGCTGGTTGTCGAACCCTAGACTTTGGATTCGGCGGCCCCGTCGTCTAACGGTTAGGACATCAGGTTTTCAACCTGGGAGCGGGGGTTCGACTCCCCCCGGGGCCATAGGGCTCGACTCCTTCGCTCAGCGCAATGCAACCCGAGATCCATCTAGGCCCGATCACCCTCCAGACATTCGGGATCATGTTCGCGCTCGCGTTCATCGCCGCCGGGGCGGTGCTCGGGCGGCGGCTCAAGGAGCTCGGCAAACCAACCGACTGGGCCTACGAGGTGATCATCGCCGGGCTGGTCGGTGGGCTCGTCGGGGCGCGGCTCAACTTCATCATCCAGAACTACGACGACGTCAAGGGCGACCTGCTCGGCAACCTGTTCTCCGGGTCGGGGCTGGTCTGGTTCGGCGGCGCCATCGGCGGCGCCATCGCCGTCGCACTCTGGGCGTGGCGACGCAAGATGCTCAATCTCACGCTCCTCGATATCTGCGCGGTTCCGCTCGCGGTCGGCTACGCGATCGGGCGCATCGGCTGCCAGGTTTCGGGCGACGGCGACTACGGCAAGGCCTGGGACGGCCCGTGGGCGATGGCATATCCGCACGGCACCAAGCCGATCGACACCCCCGTCCATCCCACCCCGATTTACGAGACGCTTGCCATGGGACTTGTCGCCTACTTCCTCTGGCGGCTACGCGACCGCGTGCAGCCGGGCATCCTCTTCGCGGTCTACCTCGTCCTCGCCGGGACCGAGCGCCTGCTCGTGGAGTTCATCCGCCGGAACAGCGATGAGCTCCTTGGGCTGACGCAGCCGCAGCTGATCAGCGTCGTGATGATCGCCGCCGGCGCCGTGTGGATCGCCCTGAAGGCCCGCAGCGGGCCGCTCACGAAGCCGGGGCCCTCCGCCGGGACTCAGACCGCGGCTATCCGCACCACCGCGTAGATCAGCGCGAAGCCCGCGACGGTGAGCCCCACCCGCGCCCACGATGCGTGCTCATGGTGCGCCTCCGGAAGCAGGTCGGTCGCGCCCATGTAGAGGAAGAACCCGACGTAGAGGGCCAGCACATGCCCGAGTGCCTCCTCCGAGATCCCCACCGCGGCCCCGACGAGCGCGCCGAGCAGCGGCGCGGCCGCGTCCGCGACAAGCCAGCGCGCCGCCTGGCGCCGGTTTCCCGACTGCATGAGCACGAAACTGACCGTGTTCATGCCATCTGCGAAATCGTGCGCGGCCACCGCAATGAACACGAGCACGCCCGTTGCCGTGTCGAGCCCGAACGCCAGGCCGATCCCAAGCCCGTCGATGAAACTGTGGGCCGAGAGCCCGATAGCGCCGAATGCGCCGACCTGGTGATGCGCTCGCGCCTGCGCGGGGTCGTCGCGGTGGTGCAGCACGAGTAGCCGCTCGATCAGGAAGAACGCGAGGAAGCCGCCGCCTACCAGGGCGGCGGTCGTCTTCGCGTTCCCAATCGCGTCGATTGCCTCTGGCAGCACATCGAACAGCGCCACCGCTACAACGATCCCCCCGGTGAACGCGATGACAGTTGGCAGGTTGTGCGACAGCTTGAGCGCGATCCGCCCACCGATCAGCGTCATCAGGGCCGCGAAGCAGGCGAACGGAATCGCGATCCACGTCATCGCGCCGATCCCTTCCGGCACTGGGGGCAGATCCCGGAGAACAGCACGGTGTGGCCTGTGACGGCGAACCCGGTCCGCCGTTCGACAACCGAATCCTCGACGAGGCACCCCGGCACCGCCTCGACGGCGCCGCACCGCTCGCACCGGACATGCTCGTGGTGCTCCGTAGCCGTCTCGAATCGAGCCTTCCCGTCCCCGAGGTCGATACGCACGACCGCGCCGTCCCGCTCGAGTTGCCGCAGCGCGCGAAACACCGACGAGAAGTTGGCCGGCACACCCCGCTCGGCTACAGCGTGTTGCAACCCGTCGATCGTCCAGTCGTGACGATCTCCCTGCGACAACACCCCTACGAGAGCCGGACGGATATGGCTCGGTCGCGCCACGCGGCGAGAGAATAACGCAAGCGACTTGCGAAACTGGGCTAGACGCCGCGCAGGAGCCCGCCGTCCAGCGGGATCACCGCACCGGTGAGGTAGGCGGCACGCTCGGAGACGAGGAACGCCACCAGGTCGCCGAACTCCTCCGGCTGCCCGAGCCGGCCGGCCGGGACTCCCTCGGCGGCGCTGCGCTCCATCTCCTCCCAGGAGCCCCAGTTCGAGGCCAGGCGGTCCGTGGCGAAGCGGCCCGTGGCGACCGTGTTCACGGTTATCCCCTCGCCGGCGACCTCGCTCGCCAGCGTCTTGAACAACCCAACGGCGGCCATCCGGTTCGCGTTGGAGAGCGTCAGGTGGGGGATCGGCTCCAGCACGGAGCTAGATCCCACATTGACGATCCGCCCCCAGTGCCGCTCCCGCATCCCGGGGATCACGGCCTCGGCGAGCGTACGTGGCGCCAGCACCAGCGACCGGTACGCCTCCTCCCACTCCTCGTGCGGATGGTCCAGTGCTCCGCCCAGCGGCGGCCCGCCGGTGTTGGTCACGAGGATCCCCACTGGGCCCAGCTCCGCCTCGACCTCCCCTGGCAGCTCCGCGAGCCGATCGAGATCGGACGTATGCGCCTCGAACGGAACGGTCTCGGCCTCGATCTCGCGCGCGGCCTCGGCGGTCCGCTCACGCGACCGGCTCACCATCGCAACTCGCGCCCCCTCCCGCGCAAGGGACGCCGCGATGCCGCGCCCGATCCCGCGACTCGCGCCCATCACCAGCGCGGTCTTGCCCTCGATCCCCAGATCCATGCGGGCAAGGTACCGGTGGGGTACGGTGGGCGGGATGGCCGGGGGTGACCTCTACGAGCAGATCGTCGAGGCGGCCAACGCGCTCTACGGGACCCACGACGGAAGCCGAGCCCTGCACGCCAAGGGCACCTGGTGCGCCGGCACCTTCATGGCGACCCCCGAGGCCGCCGAGCTCTGTCGGGCCGCGCACTTCCAGGGGAAGCCCACCCCGGCGGTCATCCGCTTCTCAAACGCGAGCGGCGATCCCAACTCCGACGACTGGCAGCGCGACTCCCGCGGCACGGCCGTCCGAATGCGGCCGCCCGGCGGGGACGAGGCCGACATCCTCGCGGTCACGACCCCGGCGTTCGTCCTGCGAACTCCCGAGGAGTTCCTGGAGTTCATGCGACTCCGCATGCCCAACCCCGAAACGGGCCAGCCGGACTGGGAAAAGCTCGGCGCCTTCCTGGGCGAGCACCCCGAATCCCAGCCGGCGGTCCAGGCGACGCTCAATGCCGAGCCCCCGGCCAGCTTCGCGACCCTCGTCTTCCAGTCACCACACACTTTCAAGCTCCTCGCCGCTGACGGATCGCCGACCTGGGTCCGCTACCGCTGGCGCCCCGAGGCCGGCGAGGCGAGCATTACCGACGACGAGGCGAAGTCGCGCGGCGGCGACTACCTGCGCTCCGAGCTCGCCGAGCGCCTCGCCGACGGCCCGGCCGCGTTCGACCTGAAGCTCCAGATACCCACCGAGGGCGATCCGATCGACGATCCAACCGCCGTCTGGCCCGAGGACCGCGAGCGAGTAGACGCGGGGCGGCTCGAGATCACCGACATCATCGACGATCCGGAGGGCGACGATCACATCGAGGTCTTCGACCCGACCCGCACGGGCGACGGTATCGAGCTGTCCGACGACCGGATCCTGCACGCCCGGGCTCGCGCCTACTCGGTGTCCGCGTACCGGCGCTTGGGCGTCGAAGTGGACAACCCCTCCACGCCTCCCGTGCACTGAAGGCGGGCATAATCGTCGCGGGCGGTTAGCTCAGTTTGGGAGAGCGTCGCGTTTACACCGCGAAGGTCGCCGGTTCGAGCCCGGCACCGCCCACTCCTGGCTTTGCGCCCCTTGACTCCTGACGTATGCTCGCGGCCCACTTTCAGGCGGTCACGGAAGGAGAAGCAGGATGTCGGTCGAGCAGTCCCTTGCGCAATTTCAGGAGACGGAGAGCCAAGAATCGTTCTCGCTGCAGAACTCGAAGCTCTTGAAGGTCGAGCTTTCGGACGTGACGATCCAGGCCAAGCTCGGCTCGATGGTCGCCTACCAGGGCGACGTCAAGTTCGAGCACGCCGGGAGCGGCGGGATGTCCCGCATGCTCAAGAAGGCGGTCACGAACGAGGGCACGCAACTCATGAAGATCGCGGGCAGCGGAGAGGTCTTCCTGGCCGACATGGCTCAGGACATCCACCTGATCAAGCTCGAGAACGACAAGATCACCGCCAACGGGGCGAACGTCCTCGCGTTCGACGCCGGCATCGACTGGGACATCAAGCGCGTGGAGGGAGCATCTGGTGCGCTCGCAGGCGGCCTCTACAACATGGAGCTCGCAGGGTCCGGTTGGATCGCCCTCGTCTCGGACGGGCCGCCGCTCCTGATCCAGCTCGATGGCCAGCAGACCTTCGCCGATCCGCAGGCGGCGATCACCTGGTCGAGCGGGGTGACGTCCTCCATCAAGGCCGACGTGAACGTGAAGACGCTAATCGGGCGCGGCTCCGGCGAGACGATCCAGGTCGGGTTCTCCGGCTCCGGCTGGCTTCTGATCCAGCCCTCGGAGGGTCGCGTCGCGGGCACTGCCGGCGGCTCCGGCAGCAGCTCGGGCGGCGGCGGCGTTCTGGGCAACATCCTCGGCGGCTAGCGCCGGTTCGGGAACCGATGCATGCGGGGGTGCGCTCACGCCCGCGTCGTTTGCCTGCTCGCCAGCGCGGGTACTCGGGCGCGCGACGGCTCACGGAAGGAGCGATAGATGCTGTGGCTGATTCTGGGAGTGATCCTGCTGATCATCGCGATCGCGGGCGGAGCGATCATTCACCCGATCCTCTTCGTCCTCGCGCTCGTGGCGCTATTCCTGTTTTTCAGTGGCTGGCGCGGATCCGGCCGGACTGTTTAGGAAGCCCCACGGGATCCGGGGTTCGAGCGGCTTGCGGACCTCTCCCCAGATGGTTCGTTGGCCAAGCAGTTTGCTGACCGTGACCAGGTGGTAGCCGCGCCCGCGCAGCGTCTTGATGATGCGCGGAAGCGCGGCCACCGTCTGGCGGCGGTCCCCGCCGCCGTCGTGCATGATGACGATCGCACCAGGCCGCGCTGCGCTCAGCACGCGGCTGTAGATCGCGCTTGACCCGGGTCTCGACCAGTCTCTGGGATCGACGTTCCAGAGGACCGTGGTCATTCCCAGGGCCTTTGCGTCGCTCACGAGTCGCGCGTTGTACGCGCCGCCCGGCGGCCGGAATAGACATGGCTTGAAGCCGGTCGTCGACCGGATGCGGGTGTTCGTCGCGGCCAACGAGGAGCGGCTCGGAAGGTTCTCGTGGTGGTAGCTGTGGTTGGCGAGCTCCTGGCCCGCCTTCAGCACCGCGCGCGATTCGCTCGACACCTGCGCGCCGATCTCGAAGAACGTTCCCTTGGCGTGATGGTGCTGCAGGACGCCGAGAACCTGCGGCGTGTACGAGCTCGGTCCGTCGTCGAAGGTCAGAGCGATCCGCTTTTGGCTAGTAGGCCCGCTGGACCGCGGCGTAGGCCCCGAGTCCCTGCAGCTCACGGGCTGCACGTCGTGCAGCCTGAACCCCGCCTCGCCCCGGTTCGGCACGCGGTCGAAGCAGGGGTTGGTCAGCTCGGCCCCCTCGCATGTCGCTCCCGTCGACTGGCTCACAAAGTGCCAGCGGTACTTCCCGGGGTCGAGTTCCGCCCGTCGAGGATTGAACCGCGCGACCACTGAGCGCTTGCTCGGGCGGTCGACGCGGCCGGAGATCCCCTTCCACGAGCGCAGCGAGCCGTCGCGCCCCAAGATCGCGTAGCCAAGCGTGTCGTCGCCGCCGTCTCGTGCCTTGCCGAAGCACAACTGGCGCACGCGGTTGCGACCGTAGCGATGGATCTGAAGGCAGAGGAAGCGCTTGTTGGAGTTCGCCGTGTTCGGGTGTCGATCGAGCGCGCTCAGGCGAAAGCCGCCACTGGTTCCAACGGCGACTCGCATCGAGCGCCGCACCTGCGTGACGTTAACCTTGCGCAGATCCAACCGGCCCGCCGCATCCCGCGGGTCGCGGTGTGGGCGACCCGCGGCGAGGCGCGGAACGACGGCCATCGCGACGGAGGCGGCGAGCACGGCGACCGCCACCGGCGCCAACTTGAATTGCATGCCTTGTTGCCTACTCCCTGCCGCCGCGTGGTGAGTCGCGGCTTTCGCAATACTAATTCGGCCGCGGCGGCGGCGGGCTTGAACCGGTTGCCGCCGGAGCCGAAGCAGATATGCGCGCTCCGACGACCAAGCGGAGGCCGACTGGCAGGCGGCCTCGGGCGACGACGCGGCTGCGTCGTCCTGTCACGCGTGCCCGAATCGCCGCACTGGCACTCGTGATCGCCTTGCTGGTCGTAGGGATGGCCTTTCCGGGCGCCTCCGCCGTGGCCGGCGACAAGGCCCACAGCCCGTTCCGGGGCCAGGCGATGTGGATCTGGTACCTCGCCAAGTCGAGCGGCGGAAAGCTCTCGCGGATCGCGAAGAAGGCAAAGCGCCACGACATCCGCACGCTCTATGTCAAGGGCGCCGACGGCACGAACGCCTGGGATCAGTTCACGCGCCCGATGGTCAAGTTCTTCCATCGCCACGGTCTGCGCGTCTGCGCCTGGCAGTACGTGTACGGCTCCCATCCCAAGGTCGAGGCGCGCCGGGGCGCCCAAACCGCGAACAAGGGCGCGGACTGCCTGATCATCGACGCCGAGACCGAATACGAGGGCCGCTACCGCGCCGCCGACACCTACGTGGACAAGCTCCGCAACCGCGTCGGCCGGAAGTTCCCCACGGCCCTCGCCGGCTTCCCCTACGTCGACTATCACCCGTCGTTTCCCTACTCCGTCTTCCTCGGCCCCGGTGGCGCCCGCTCCAACCTGCCGCAGGTCTACTGGCACGCCATCGGCGTGAGCGTCGGCGAGGCCGACCGTCACACCGTCCGCACCAACCGCGTCTACGGGCGGCCGATCTACCCGGTCGGCCAGACTTACCGGGATCCGGGTGGCCGTCCGTCGCGCAAGCAGATCCGGAAGTTCAGGCGCCTCGCGATCTCGTTCGACTTCCACGGCATCAGCTGGTGGTCCTGGCAGCACACGACCCGCAAGCAATGGCGGGCCCTGGGTGAGAACGTCAACAAGGGAATTTCCGGGGTCCGTCGGGGCTCATCGAACTTCCCGGTCCTGTCCAAGGGGAGCAAGGGCGACCTCGTCGTCTGGGCGCAGGAGCACCTGCGCGGCGCGGGCGCGCACCTCGGCGTGACCGGCTACTTCGCCCGCAAGACGAACCGTGCCGTCAAGCGCTTCCAGCGCAAGCACGGCCTGAGGGCCGACGGGGTGATCGGCGCGCGCACCTGGCGGAAGCTCATGAAGGTCAGGCCCGACACGATCGACTGGTCCAGGAAGGGAAGCGGCCCCGGCAAGCTTTCGCCGGCCGGCTCGCAGGTCGCGCCGCGCTCGGCGTCGCTGCCGGCGGTGCGATACGAGATCCCGCGCACCGGGCGGCGCTGATCGATGGCGGCCGGGCGGGACCCGCGTGAGCTCGCGGCGTTTCTCGCGCTGATCTCCTCGGTGCTTCAAAACGAGCGGGCGCTGCGCGCGGACTCCGAGCAGCAGGCGAGCGAGAACGCGCAGCTTCTGAACGCGCTTCGCGAGCGCCAGGGGTTGCTCGAGCGGCTGGCTCAGCTCCAGCGCGGGATCGTCGACCGTCTGCCCGTCCACGAGGTGCTGGAGGCGGTCGTCGAGAGCGCCTGCGAGCTTCTTGACTGTCGCGTGGGGATGCTCTGGATCGCCGATGCCGACGACCCTGACCACACGGCCGCCGTGGCGACGATGGGCGCGGACGACGAGCTGCTCGAGCGCCGGCGTCGCCGGCCGGCGGAAGCCGGCATCAGCGGCCGCGCGATGCGCGAGCGCATGCTGGTCGTCGCGGACGCCGTGACCGGGACCGATCCGTCCGGCGATCTGGGTGACTTCCCACACGATGGCGTCACCGCTGCCATGGCCGCGCCGGTATTCGAGCGGGGCCGCGTGGTTGGGAGCCTGGGCGTCGCCTCGACGGAGTCGCGTCGGATGTTCGTGCCTCGCGATCAGCAGGTGCTGTTGTCTTTAGCCGAGCACGCGAGCCTCGCGCTGAACCACGCCCGCGCGGTCGAGGACGCGGTCCACGAGGCTCTCCACGACTCGCTGACGGGGCTGCCCAACCGCTCGCTGTTCCTGGACCGCATGCGTCACGCGCTTGCCCGGGCCGAGCGGGGGGACGAGCCCGTCGCTGTGCTCTTCTGCGACCTCGACGGGTTCAAGACGGTCAACGACAGCCTCGGGCACAGGACGGGTGACCGCTTGCTCGTCTTGGTCGCCGAGCGCCTGATCGAGTGCCTGCGCCCCGCCGACACGATCGCGCGACTGGGCGGGGACGAGTTCGCGGTCCTGCTCGAGGAGCTGCGCGAGCCGGGGGACGCCGCCCGCGCCGCGCAGCGTCTCCTCGACGCGCTGAAGGCGCCCTTCGTTCTGCGGGGCCGCGAGTTCTACGTCAGCGCCAGCATCGGAATCGCCGCCGGGGCAGGCGACGCCGAGACGCTCCTTCGCGATGCCGACCTCGCGATGTACCGTGCGAAGGCCCGCGGGAAGGGCCGCTACGCCGTCTATGAGCCGAGCATGCACACGGCGATCGTCGAGCGCCTGGAGCTCGAGGTCGATCTGAAGCGGGGCATCGAGCGCGAGGAGCTGGCGGTTGCCTACCAGCCCGTCTTCAGCCTCAGGGACGGCAGGGTGATCGGCGTCGAGGCGCTCGTCCGATGGCATCACCCGACCCGCGGGATCGTGATGCCCGAGAGCTTCGTTCCGCTGGCGGAGGAGAGTGGGCTGATCGGCGAGCTGGGGCGGTGGGTCCTGCGGAAGGCCTGCCATCAGGGTGCGCTTTGGCGCGCCAAGTACCCGGGGCATCCGGGCCTCGGCATCGGCGTGAACATCTCGGGCGCCCAGCTCCGCGAGCCAGGCCTGGTCCAGGAGGTCGCGGACGCGCTCGCGGAGTCGCAGCTCGACGCGACCGGCCTGACGCTCGAGATCACCGAGACGGCGCTCATGGAGAGCTTCGACAACGCGATCGAGCAGCTGGATGGGCTGAACGAGCTGGGCGTGGACATGGCGATCGACGACTTCGGGACCGGCTACTCGTCGCTCCGCTACCTGCGCCGGCTGCCGCTCGACGTGATGAAGATCGAGAAGTCGTTCATCGCCGGCATCGGAGGCCCCGGGGAAGAGGCAGAGCTCCTGCGCGCAATCGTCGATCTCGCCGCCATCTTCGGCCTGCGGGTGGTCGCCGAGGGAATCGAGCGGCCGGAACAGCGCGATCGCCTCCTCGAGCTCGGCTGCGAGCTCGGCCAGGGACACCTCCTGTCGGAACCGCTGGATGCCGCCGGCGCAGACGCACTGCTCCTCCGCGTTGGGCTCCTCGGAGGAGACGCCGCCGGTGCGGAGCCGCCCGCGACCGGCCCCTCCTCACCGGCTACGATCGACCGCCAGGTCGATCGTGGCGAGAATTGAGAGCTACAGCCCGGGACGAGTCGTGGTCGACGGCGTCGAGCTCCACCACGACGTCATCGTTCTCCCGGACCGGGTGCTGACGGAGTGGTGGCGCCGCGACGGGCACTCGCTCGCGATGGAGGACCTGACCGACGTCCTCGAGGACCTGCCCGAGCGCCTTGTTCTCGGCTGCGGCTACTCAAGCCGGCTCCAGCCCGACCCGGCGGTGATCGACGCGCTTCGCGAGCGCGGCGTCAAGGTCGAGGCGCTTCCAACCGACCAGGCAGTCGAGCGCTTCTCCGAGCTCGAGGCCCGGAACCCGGCGGCGGTTGCCGCCGCGCTGCACCTCACTTGCTGATCGCCCTCCTCTGCGCGCTGGCGCTGGCGATCGCCACGCCCGCGCAGGCGATCGCAGCGGAGGACTTCACGGCGGAGCCGCCGTTCGGCGGCCAGCTTCCCCCACCGCTCGACCGGGTGCATGCGCTGTCCAGGACGCCCACCGGATTCGAGCTGAGCGCCCGCCAGGCGATCGCGCTCGCCGACCAGGCGGGGGCCGTGCAGGACGAGCGAAGCCAAAGCCCCGGCATGTATCCGATCGTCTTCGAGCGCGGCGATGGGTGGCAGGTGAGCTACTTCACCGGGCCGGATGAGAATCGCACCGAGGTTGCCGTCGCAATCGTCGACGGGCGGACTGGCGAGCTTCTCGGCGCCTGGCACGACACTCAGCTCCACGACCCTCTGGCCCGGGGTTACAGCGGCGCGATCGCGCAGAAGGTGAACGCGCCGTACGTCTGGTTGCCCTTGTGCGTGCTCTTCCTCGTCCCTTTCTTCGACCCGCGGCGCCCGTTTCGAGTGCTGCACCTGGACCTCCTCGTGCTGCTCGGGCTCGGGATCTCGCTCTTCCTCTACAACCGCGCCCAGATCGACGCGTCGGTTTTCCTCACCTATCCGGTGCTGCTCTACGTCTTCGCGCGGATGCTGTGGGCGGGGTTCTTTCCGCGCGAACGCGATGGGCCGCTCATCCCTCGCATCCCGCTCCGCTGGGTGGTGGTCGCGGCGGTCGTCCTGGCCTGCGCGCGGATCGCGCTGAACATCGTCGACTCGCACGTGATCGACATCGGGGTCGCGGGGGTCGTGGGCGCCGACCACATCACCCACGGGCAGGAGCTCTACGCGGGCGATTTCGCCCCTGGACTTGCGATCCGCGGAGACGTCTATGCGCCCTTCAACTACCTGGCGTACGTGCCGTTCGAGCTGATCTTCCAGTGGAACGGCCATTGGGGAGACGTCCCGGCGGCGCACGCCGCGGCGATCACGTTCGACCTGCTCACCGCCATCGGGCTGTGGATGTTGGGACGCCGCCTGCGCCCCGGTCCGGGCGGGCGGTCGCTCGGCGTCGGGCTCGCCTTCGCGTGGCTCGCCTACCCGTTCACCCTCTACACGATGAACGCCAACGCCAATGACTCGCTCATCGCGATGCTCCTGGTGGGGGCGATGCTCGCCCTGACGTCGGCACCGGCGAGGGCGGTCATGGTGGCTCTGGCCTCGGCGGCGAAGTTCGGCCCGGCCGCCCTCGCACCGCTGTTCGCCACCGGCACCGGAGAGAGACGATGGCGCTCGGCCCTCGCCTTCGGCGTCGTCTTCGTGGCGGTGTGTGCGGCGCTCGTGCTCCCGTTCCTACCCCCAGGCGGAGTGCGGGAGTTCTACGACCACACGCTCGGCTACCAGGCGGCCCGCAGCTCGCCGTTCAGCGTCTGGGGGCAGGCACCGTCGATTCACTTCCTGCAGTCCGTCGAGCGTGTTGGGGCCGCGGTGCTCGCGATCGCAGTCGCCCTGTGGCCGCGGCGAAAGAACGCTGCGCAGGTGGCCGCCCTGGCGGCCGCGGTGGTGATCGCGGTCCAGCTTGGGGCGACCCATTGGTTCTACTTCTACGTCGTGTGGTTCCTGCCGCTGGTGCTCGCGGCGAGCTTTTGGGCGCAGCGGGACCGGCGGGCGGCGGTTATGCGAGGCGAGTCTCCAGCCGCCCGAGCGTCGGCGAGCTGATCACGATCTCGTCACCGGCCTTCAGCCAGATGCGCGGGTCGCGTGTGGAGCCGACGCCCGATGGAGTCCCCGTCGACACGATGTCGCCGGGCTCGAGCGTCATCAGCCGTGACAGGTGGGCTATGAGGTCGGGGATGCCGAAGATCAGGTCATCGGTCGAAGCGTCCTGCATCACCTCTCCGTTCAGCTCGAGCGAGAACGAGACCGACCCGTCGACCTCTCCTTCGTCCGGTGTCACGAGTGCCGGCCCACAGGGCGCCGCGCCGTCGAAGACCTTGCCAGGCATCCACTGCGGCGTCGCGAACTGGAGGTCGCGCGCCGACAGGTCGTTCAAGAGCATGTACCCGGCGACGTAGCGGCCCGCCTCGACCGCCTCGACCTCGCGGCATTCGGTGCCGATGACGAATGCCACCTCGGCCTCGAAGTCGACCTTGCTGCTGGCGCCCGGCAGGGGCACAGTCGCGCCCGGAGCCGCGAGGGCATTTCGGAACTTGGCGAAGAACGTCGGCGTGTCGGGGGGATCGATCCCCGCCTCCGCCGCGTGCGAGCGATAGTTCAGGCCGATGCAGACGACCTTGTCCGGGTCCGGGACGGGCGGCAGGAGCTCTACGTCGGAGAGCGGGAGACTCTGGGCGGACTCGCCCGCCCTCCGGAGCTCTTCAACGCGGCCCGAGGCGAGGAGCTCCCGGACCGTCGATCCATCCCCGCCCAGCGCCGCCCACGCGTCGACGATCCCGTTGCCGACTAGGACCCCGGCGCGATCCCCGCCCTCGCCGCGGTACGTGACGATGCGCATGGCGGCGGAGACTACCCGGCCCTAGAATCACTCCGGCGGTCCCGCGGGGCCGCTGGTTCCTGGGGGCGTAGCTCAGTTGGTTAGAGCGCCGGCCTGTCACGCCGGAGGCCGCGGGTTCGAGTCCCGTCGCTCCCGTCAGAGCCGTGCTATTGCCACGTTCCGAGATCGGACCGCCGTCCTCGTCCACCCAGCGATCGACATCCTCAGCCGAGCTGCCACTCCTCGATCTGGGCCCGTCCGACCAGGCCTGAGAAGTCGCCCTCGTCGCGGATCCGCTCCGCGACC
>JBJMKM010000026.1:0-7540 GCA_045805825.1 Solirubrobacterales bacterium | reverse complement strand
ACCCCTGCTCGTCGACGCCGGGCGGCTACCTGACGACACGCCGGTCCTGCGCGACGAGATCTTCGGCCCGCTGCTCACGGTGGAGCGCGTCCGCGACCTCGACGAGGCGATCGCCCGCGTCCGCGACCTGCCGCAGGCGCTTACGGCCGGTGTCTTCAGCCGCCAGCCCGATCGCGTCGAGGCGCTGATCGAGGGCTTGCCGGCGGGGGTCGTGTACGTCGACCGCGCCATCACCGGCGCGATCGTGGGCCGCCAGCCGTTCGGCGGCAACGGCCTGTCGGGCACCGGCGCCCGCGCCGGCGGCCCGAGCTATCTGCGCCACTTCGCGGACGAGCAGGTCATCTCGACCAACATCGTCCGGCACGGGGTGGTGCTGTGAGGCCCGATGCCTAGGATGCCGTCGCGAGGTCGCCCAGCTGCTCTTCCAGCTGGTACGCCCGCTGGCGATACCAGTCCGCTACCGCACGCAGCCACTCGACCTCGGCGCGCGTCCTGACCTCGACGTAATCCCCGAACTCGGCCCCGGCGAGCTCGGACGCCTCCGAGACGCTCACGCTCGTGTGGCCCCGGCCGAGGCGCCGCCACACCTTGCGGTCCTCGTCGGACGCTGCATCGAGCATCAGCCGCGAGCCGTCGCTCAGCTCCAGCCGCTTCGGCTCATCACCATGCAGGGTGGTTCCCCGCACTCCCTGCTCAGCCATCTCCCGCCCCCTTTCCGCCCGCCGTAACAGACGCGTTGCGTTCAGGTCCGAGGACTCAACGCTAGCAAGGGCCCCGCGGGGGTTGGGTAAAGCGCTCGTAAGAATCAAGCGTCGCAACTCGGCGATGGTCGAAAAACGGCCCGATATGGGCCGCAAGTCGACCATCGTTGGCTGAAGGGGCCGATGGCCGGCCGATGCAGCCCCTACTTGCCGCCGTTTTTCGTGCCGGCGGTGCGGCCCCGGGCTCAGCCCGCCGGGACGAGCTCTTCGCGCAGCTGCTTCGCGGCCTGGACCATGTTGCGAAGTGCCGCTTCGACCTCGGGCCAGGCACGGGTCTTCAGGCCGCAGTCCGGGGTGACCCAGATCTGCTCCGGGTCGAGGACCTGCGCGGCCGCCTGGAGCAGCTCGACCATCTCCTCGGTCGATGGCACACGCGGCGAATGGATGTCGTACACGCCGGGACCGATGCCGAGCGAGTAGCCGCTGCGCTCCCAGTCGTGGAGGAGCTCCATCCGTGAGCGGGCGGCCTCGATAAGGGTGACGTCGGCGTCCATCTGCTGGATCTGCTCCATGATGTCGCCGAAGTCCGAGTAGCACATGTGCGTGTGGATCTGGGTCTCGTCGCGCACGCCTGACGTGGCCACTCGGAACGAGTAGACGGCCCAATCCAGGTACTCGTCCCACCGGTCGCGGCGGAGCGGCAGGCCCTCCCGGATCGCAGGCTCGTCGACCTGGATCACCTTGATGTCCTCGGCCTCGAGATCCTGGACCTCGTCGCGGATCGCGAGCGCGAGCTGCTCGCACGTCGCCGAGCGCGGCTGGTCGTCGCGGACGAACGACCACTGGAGCATCGTGACCGGGCCCGTGAGCATTCCCTTCACCGGCTTGTCGCTGAGCGACTGTGCGTAAGCGATCCAGTCGGTGGTCATCGGGTGCGGCCGGCTGACATCCCCGTAGACGATCGGCGGGCGCACGTATCGCGAGCCGTAGGACTGCACCCAGGCGTTCTGGGTGAACACGTAGCCCTCCATCTGCTCGGCGAAGTACTGGACCATGTCGTTTCGCTCCGGCTCGCCGTGAACCAGGACGTCGAGCCCGATCTCCTCCTGGAAGCCGATGACGCGATCGATCTCCGAGCGCATGCGGCGGTCGTACTCGGTCCGGTCGATCTGCCCCTCGCGAAGCTCCTTGCGCGTCTGACGGATCTCTGCGGTCTGTGGATAGGAGCCGATCGTCGTGGTCGGAAAGAGGGGCAAGTTGAGCCGTTCGCGCTGCGCTTCGCGGCGAACCTCGAAAGGGCTCGAGCGGCGGGCGTCATCCTCGGTGAGGGCCGCGACCCGGTCGCGCACGGTCGGGTTACGCGTCCGGTGCGACTCCCGGCGGTCGTCCAGGGCTCGATCGTTGGCGTCGAGCGTGTCGGCGATCGCCTCGCGCCCGTCGGCGAGCCCCTTCGCGACGGTCACCACTTCGCCCACCTTCTGCTTGGCGAACGCCATCCAGGAGCGAAGCTCGTCGTCGAGGACGTCCGAAGGAGGTTCGGCATCGAGGTCGACTGGGGTGTGCAACAGGGAGCAGGACGTCGAGACCACGAGCTCCTTGCAGCGGTCGCGCAGACCGCCGAGC
Source organism: Solirubrobacterales bacterium (assembly GCA_045805825.1). Classification (GTDB taxonomy): domain Bacteria; phylum Actinomycetota; class Thermoleophilia; order Solirubrobacterales; family 70-9; genus AC-56. The sequence goes on along the minus strand of JBJMKM010000026.1, from coordinate 5,216 downwards.
AGGTCGAGGCTGTGCTCCAGCTCGTTGATCCACACGTTGTGGCCATCGACGATCCCGGCGAACAGCCACTTGTCCTCGAGGCCGCCCTCGGTTGCGATGAACTCGACGTTCTTGGGTCCGCCCTTGCGCACCATCTCGCGATCGAGGTCGGGTCCGCCGCGGTGGAAGTCGAGGCCGATGCCCTCGACAGGCAGATCGCGAAGGACGCCGTAGGCGTCGCCCACGTGGTCGAAGTACGTCTTCACGCAGATACGCGTGCGCTCGTGAACCCTCGCGAGCTCCTCGTAGGCGAGGCGAAGCGCGCCGAGCTCGCGCTCGGAGCGGTCCTGGACGAAGCACGGCTCGTCGAGCTGGACCCACGTGGCGCCCTGCTCGGCCAGGCGCTCGATGATCTCGCCATAGACGGGGAGCAGGGCCTCGATCAGGTCGAGGCGGTCGAAATCGGCCGGAACGCCATCGGCCGACTTTCCCAACAGCAGGAACGAAACCGGCCCGACGATCGCGGGGATCGTGTCGATGCCCAGCTCTTCCATCGCCTCGGCGTGCTCGTCGAACGGCTTGGTGGCCGAAAGCGAGAAGGTGGTGTCCGGGCCCAGCTCGGGAACGATGTAGTGGTAGTTCGTGTCGAACCACTTCGTCATCTCCATCGCGGTGACGTCGATCCCCTCTTCCTGGCGTCCGCGGGCCATCGCGAAGTAGGTGTGGATGTCGACGGTTTCGCCCGAGTGCTCGTAGCGGTCGGGCACCGCGCCCACGAGCGCGATGGTGTCCAGCACATGGTCGTAAAGCGAGAAGTCGTTCGATGGGATCAGATCGACGCCCGCCTCCTGCATGAACCGCCAGTTGTCGATGCGGATCCGCTTCGCGGTCGCCTGGAGCTCGTCGAGCGAGACGTCACCGCGCCAGTACCCCTCGGTCGCGAACTTCAGCTCGCGGCCCGGGCCAATGCGCGGAAAGCCGGCGATGTTGGATAGCGCCATCGAGAAGCTCCTCGTCGGTTCTGGTCGGTCTAGGTTAGTCGCGACTACGTGGTCTCGGTCGCCTGGACGCCGGCGGTCTTTCGCGGCGTCAGGCGAACCGGCGCCGCGCTAAGAGCGCGCAGGCGCATGTCGGACCACGTGAGACCCTCGCGCACGAGCGCCGGCAGTCCCAGAAGCACGGCCGTGGCTACCTCTACGGCCTGCAGGATCACGCCATAGGCGAGCGCATCGGCGGCGCCGACCCCGAACCCGGTGGTCAGCACGCTGATCACGGCCAGCTGGAAGACACCGATATTCGACGGGGTTGCCGGCACGACCGCTGTCACGTTGACGGCGAAGAGGACCGCCGCCGCGGCGCCGATCCCGACGCCGTGCATGCCGAGCGCCTCGAACAGCACGGCGCACGCAAAGAGCTGGACCGCCCACGCGGCGAGCTGCGCGCTCGCGGCCATCGGCCCGTAGCGCGCGTCCCGGAAGACGCTCAGGCCCCTGCGCACGCGCAGGAGCGCGCCGCGCATCGCCTCGGAAATTCGCGCGAGGCGCCCGGTGCCTATGGGGCGCCTGACGACGAGCGGCGCGACGATAACCGCGACGAGGAGCAAAAGGGGTACGAGGCTGAAGACGAAGAGCTTCGTCGACCCGGAGTGGAACAGGTCGGTGGAGGCAACGATGATCACGCCCAGCAGCGCGAGGGCGGTGATGTTCAGCACCGTCTGGGACACGACGGTGCCCAGGAGCACGGGGAACGTGAAGCGCATGCGACCGGTGCGCCGAGCGAGGACCATCGCGCGGGCCGGCTCTCCGAGGCGCGCCGGCAACGTCGCCGACATCAGGACGCCGATCATCGTCGCCGAGGTCACGTCGCGGCGGCGTAGCGGGCTGTTCGGAAGCGCGGCACGCGCGATCGCGTACCAGGAGGCGGCGCGAAGCATCATCGACCCGACCATCAGGCCGAGCGCCATCATCACGAGGGACAGATCGGAGCGGACCATGCTCGTCACCACGTTCTGCAACCCGATCTTGTTCGCCGCCAGCGCGGTCAGCCCCAGGCCGAGGACCGCCGCCATGCCGAGCGCCGCCCGGCGGGCGAGTCCGTGGCGGGCGGCAGTCCTGGCCGGCTCGGGATCGAGCGACGGCAGGCGCCTCGCGGGGGTGCCCTCGTTGCCGTCATTTGGGACGAAGCCGCTCACCCTCCCGATGCGCTCCATGGCGGTCGCGGGCGCCGGTACCAGCTGCGCCTCCTCGTAGACCCGCTCCACCTGCGCCGCGACGGCTGGCCATGCGTAGCGCTTGGCGCTCTCGCGTGCGGCGATGCCCATCCGGGCGCGCCGCTCAGGCTCGAGATAGAGGCTTTGCAGCTCCTCGGCCAGCCGCTGGGGATCAGCGGGCGGGACCAGGATCCCGTCCTGGCCGTCCGTGACGACGTCCGAGTACCCGGCGATCTCCGATGCGATCACAGGCGTTCCGGCAGCGAAGGCCTCGGTCAGCACCATCCCGAAGCTCTCGCCCGCCAGGGACGGGGCGCAGAGCACGTCCGCCTCGTGCAGCCTCTGCCAGAGCTCGGGGCCGCCAATTCGTCCGCGGGCGTCGATCCGGTCCGCGACGGACTCGTCGGCGAGGTAGCGGCGAACGTCCTCCTCGGTCGAACCGATGACCGTCAGGCGGGCCGGCACGTGCTCGACGAGGCCCTCGAACGCCTGCAACAGCACCGGCAGGCCCTTGCGCTCCTCGGAGCGGCCGATGAACAGCACGCGGAGCTCATCGGATGACGGCTTCGGATCCTTGGGCGGCGCGTCGATGTCGACACCGTTGGGAATCACGTGGTAGGTGCCGCCGAACCAGCGCCGACCGGTCCACTCGGCGGCCTGCGAAACAGCGATCCTCGCGTGCAGCTGGTTGAACTTGCGGCGTGCGCCCAGACCGTTGGCGATCCAGTTCGGCAGAGGCTTCGTGGAGTAGGCATGAAAGGTGCCCACCACCGGCGCGCCCCGGAACGAGCATGCGTCCCAGGCCAGGGCGGGAGCCGCGGGCTCGTGTACGTGGACCACGTCATAGTCGCCCGCGCGGAGCTCGCGGCGCATGGTGTTGACGCCGTAGTGGAAGACCCCGAGATTGGAGACCGCGCCGTTCGCCCCGAAGCCGACGGTCCGCCCCAGCGGGATCAGGTAGTCGGGGCGCTCGCGCGGCTCGGCGGCGGCGCGATGCATGAGGCGCGACGCGCGATCAGGCGGATCCCACGGGGCCATGACGCGAACCTCGTGACCGCGCGCGAAGAGCGACTCGGTCAGAGCCTCGACGTGGCGGTTGACCCCCCCTGGGTACGTCCACGAGTATGGGCTGACGATTGCGATACGCATGGAAGTGATCCTGGACCCGGCCGAAGGTGCAGTCTGAGCGCTGAAATCGGCCGTACGCCGGGCTCAGGTTACCGGACCCGCTGGGCTCCAAAGTCCCGGAACGCGCCGCGCTTCGTGCGTGGCCCAGGCAACGCCCGCGACCGCCGCGCACACCACCGCCCCGATCACCAGGAGAAGCGCCCCGGAATCGTTCGCGAGCGTTCCCGCGACAGTTGCACCGATCGCGCCGGCAAACCCCGCCCACATGGCATCGCGACCCTCGAACCACGCCCGGACCGAGCGCCATCGGGCCATCCCGACGACCATCACCGCGACCACGATCCAGAAGATCGCCGAGCTCGCGTATCGCGCGAAGCTGTGGGCGGACAACTCCAGACGGCGCTGGATTATCTGCCCCAGATCACCGAGCCCACCGGCGTCCAGGACACTCCGCGTCAGGTGCGCGTTCCCCCCGGAGACGAGGTCGATCGCGGCGAGGGCGGCGAGTGCGGCGAGCGGCGCGGCGATGACCCAGGCCCAGCGCCACCTTCGCGCTCCCAGGCAGACGCCGACCGCGATCGCGCTCCCGACGGCGATCCCGATGGCCGCGCCAACGTCGGCGCCGAAGCGCCCCGGAGCAAAGACCGCGATCGCGGCGAGCCCTGTCAGCACGAATGCGAGCGCCCCGGCACGCGGCGAGCCGCGCGGCGCCCAGCCCGCCAATGCCGCCCCGGTCCCCAGCGGCACCAGCACCGCGATGGTCGCCTCGAGCTCGTTGCCGATGCCGTAGAACCGGATTCCGGCGATCGGATTCGGGCCGATGAGGGACAGCGCCGTCAGGTGCGAGCCAGCGACCACGTCGACGCCGTACGCGCCGACCGATGCGGCGGCCGCGATCGCCAGCCCACGCAGACCCGGGGCAAACCACAAGAGCCCCAGAGCCAGCGCCGGGCACCCGATCCCGACGATCAGCCGCTCGGCTAGCTCGCTGGGTTCGATCGCGGCGCAAATGAGGAGCAGGAGCGGCAGAAGGACCAGCGAGGTCGCGAGGACCATGAGCCCGGTCTCGAGCCCCGCGCGCCGAAACGCCGCCCATCCCAGCGCGGTGAGAATCAGCCAGGCGAGCACGCTCACCCCCACCACCGGCCCCCGCCGCGGCCCGATCGCGGCCAGCCGGTCGGCGAGGTCCTGGACGTAGGCGGTATCGACGGCACCATCCGTGTGAATCGGCTCGCCGGTCATCTCGTCGGGCACGGCGATGCCGAGCCGACCCAGGATGGTCGGCGCCAGGTCGGTGTCGAGGACATAGCCCCGCATCCGGGTGGAGTCGGAGGTCAGCGTTCCGTCGAACCCGCGTCCGGCGATCCCGAGCACGAGGCCGTGATTCGGCGATGGAGGTGGGCTTTCAACGGCGATGAGGAGGTCGTTACCCCGCAGCTCGTTCGCGAGCTTTCGCAGGCCCGCCAGATCGGTTGACGCCGCGACGACGCTCGTGCACCCGCGGTCGTGGCAGCGCGGCGCCGAGATCCGGCCGTCCTCGTCGAGGATCGGGAGCGCGGTGATCGCGGCGCTCTTCACCGCGTGAATGCGGGTTACGTCGGCCCGCGCGAGGGTGGAGCCGAGCAGCCCCGGCAGAATGTCGGCGGGCACCGACTCAGCGCGACGCCGAACGTCGCGCCATTGCGACCGCGCCACCCGAAGCCCACCGCCCTGTTCGCCGCTGACCGTCAGCCCCGGCAGCGGCGAGTCATACAGCGACTGCTGAATCCGAGCCCCCTGCCCGACGTCGAGATAGGTCTGATCGGCGGGCACGCCGCCAATCCCGGCCGAGAGGATGCCCGCGCCCATCCCTGGGATCTGGCCCAACTCACCAACGGAGGTGCCGCCGGGCACCACGGCG
>JBJMKM010000025.1:0-16133 GCA_045805825.1 Solirubrobacterales bacterium | reverse complement strand
CGGCGCCTTCGTGACGACCGGCGCCTCCTCGACGACCTGCTCCGCCTTGAGGCGGTTGATGACCTTGTTGACGATCGATCCGGGCGACAGCTTCCCGGAGCCGAGCGCGAGGTAGAAGTCCTCGGCCTTCTTGAACCCGCTGTCGCGGATCACCTGCGCCAGGGTCGCCGACCCGCGCAGCTTCGCGAACGGCAGGTTCTGCGCCTTCAGGGCCTGCTCGAGCGCCTCGCGCCCCTTGTGCTCCGTCTCGTCGCGCGTCTCGCGCGAGAACCACTGCCGGATCTTGTTCCGGGCGCGTGAGCTCTTCGCGAGCGAGATCCAGTCGCGCGACGGCCCCCGCCCCTGCTTCGAGGTGAGGATCTCGACGAAGTCACCGTTCCGTAGCGTGTAGTGCAGCGGCACGATCCGCCCGTTGATCTTCGCGCCGACCGTGCGGTGGCCGACGTCGGTGTGCACGGCGTACGCGAAGTCGATCGGCGTCGAGCCCGCCGGCAGCGTCTTGACCTGGCCCTTGGGCGTGAAGACGTGCACCTCCTCGTCGAAGAGGTCCGTGCGAAACGTCTTCATGAACTCGCGCGGGTCGGCCTCGTCCGTCGTCCCCTCGTCCATCAGCTGCTTGACCCATGCCACCCACTCGGCGTCCTTCCGCTTCTTGCCTCGCTTGTAGAGCCAGTGCGCGGCGACGCCGTACTCGGCGGTCTCGTGCATCTCGCGCGTGCGAACCTGGATCTCGAGCGGCCGCCCCTGTGGCCCGATCACCGTCGTGTGCAGCGCCTGGTAGGCGTTGAACTTCGGCATCGCGATGAAGTCCTTGAAGCGACCGGGCATGGGCTTCCACAGCGAGTGGATGAGCCCGAGGGCGCCGTAACAGTCGCGCGTGCCCTCGTCACCCGACCGCTCGGCGATCACCCGCATCGCGGTCAGGTCGTAGATCTCGTTGAACTCGCGGCCCTTCTTGGTCATCTTCGAATAGATGGAGTAGAAGTGCTTGGCGCGGCCTGAGATCTCGGCCTCGATGCCGACCTTCTTGAGCTCCGAGACCAGGAAGTCGCCGGCGTCGGCCACGTAGCGCTCGCGCTCGGCACGCTGCTGGGAGACGAGCTTCTTGATCTCGTCGTACTTGCGCGGGTGCAGGCGCTGGAAGGAGAGGTCCTCGAGCTCCCACTTGATCGCATGGATCCCGAGGCGGTGCGCAAGCGGCGCGTAGATCTCAAGCGTTTCGCGTGCCTTCTCGATCTGCTTTTGCTTCGGAAGCGCCGAGATCGTGCGCATGTTGTGGAGGCGGTCGGCGAGCTTGATGAGGATGACCCGGAGGTCCGTGGCCATCGCCACCATCATCTTCCGGTAGTTCTCGGCCTGGCTCTCGTCGCGGCTTTGAAAGGTGATGCCGGTGAGCTTGGTGACCCCGTCGACGAGGCTCGCGATCGTGTCGCCGAACTCCTCGCGTACCTCGTCGAGGTCCGCGCTCGTGTCCTCCACCGTGTCGTGAAGGAGCGCCGCGCACAGCGTTTCGGTGTCGAGCCGCAGCCCGGCGCAGATCTTCGCCGCCTCGACCGGATGGGTGATGAAGTCCTCGCCGGACTTGCGGCGTTGGTCGGCATGGCGCTCGCATGCGAACGCGAAGGCGCGCTCGACCGCCTCGGTGTCGACCGGTCGCACGCCGTCGTCGGTGTGCTCGGCGATCACCGCCAAGAGGTCGCCGAGAAGCTCGCGCTCCTCCGGGGTGAGGTCAACTGTGAGTTGGCTCTCCGGCGGCGGCACGGAGGCAATCGCCTCGGTGCCAACCCGAGTGTGTCCCTCGCGATCCGGAGGCGTTCCCTCGCTCTTCGCCGCCGCACGACGTCGTGCCGGCCGCCTGACCTTGACCTTCGTCGTGCGGCCGCTCTCCTTTGCCTTGGCGGTCCGCTTGCCGTTGGAGCCGTCCTTCGACGCACCGCCCTTCGACGGCTTCGCCTGGTCTAGCTCGGTTGTCTTCGCCTGCTTAGGAATTGCCTGCCCTCCTCGTACCTGTCTCGGTAGGCGGCGAAGGACTCGGTCAGCTCCAGATCCTTCGCCACCGAGGATACGACGCGCAGGCACTGCGTGGTGGCGGTGCGGTCCCACCCGACGGCGCCGACCTCCTCCAGCACGCGAATCCGTCGCGCACCCACCTCCGGCGCGCGCGGATGGCGACCCGGGCCGTGGAGCGCCTCACGAAGGTCCTCCTCGCTGAGCCCGGAAGGGCCTCGATCACGCATCACGCGGTAGAGCGCCGCCAGCGCGGCTCGGCGCGGCCACTCCTCCTCGTGCACGCGAGACGCAAGCGCCATCTCGGCATCGCCCCACGTCAAGTGCAGGAACCCCTGACCCGCCGCGGCCGCGCCCTCCAGGTGGGCGAACGGCGGCGGGTCGACCACGACCACATGAGGGAAGGTCGAGGCCACCTCAGAGGCGCGGTTCAATACAGCCCAATCGGCGAGGACGACGCCGCAGCCGGCCTCGAGCACGTCGGCGATGCCCCGCCGTACCGCCTCGTCTGCCAGGCGGCCGGAGGCGATGGCGAAGGGGCCGCCGCAGAAGCGAGCCGGGGCTGCCGCGCGCTCTACAAGCTCTCGCCGTCGCAGGGCATCGGAGCACAGCACGAGAACGGGCTCCCTACACGAGGCGAGCGCAGCGACGGCGGCCACCCCGGAGTCGCCCCGACGATCGACGACCTCGCGGTCGGACTCCGCTGCCTGGCACGCGCGAGGCCACTGATCCAGCGGCGCCGTCCGCTCGGCCTCGAAACGCCGCCACCACTCCTCCGGATCCGGATAGTCGAGGGAACCCTCGACCTCGGTGTCGTTTTCGCAGCGGTAGAGCTCACCGAGGATCACCCGCGGCTCGACGGCGCCGTTCCACTCGTTCAACTCGAGCTTCACCGAGACGTCAACCGGCTCCGCCACCTTCGCATCCGCCAGCGCGCCGTTCACGCTGAAGGCAACCCCCATGGCACTGCGGGCACCGCTTTCGATCCGGAACCGGGCGTGTTTCTCGCCGTCACCCATAGGCCGAACGTCTCGCACACGAACCGAAGGGACGAGGAGCCGCACTCCCGGATTTCCCATGCCGAACGGCGCCAGTCGCTCGAGTTGCTCCGCGACGTCATGCCCGAGGCTCTCGCCCCCGACCACGGCGTCGATCGATTCGGTGGGCATGAGCTGATCGCCGTCCATGGCGCTTTGGGCATGAGCGACGAACTCCTCGCGGAAGGCATCGATGCAATCCGCTCGGATCTCGAGGCCGGCCGCAGCGCGATGGCCGCCGTATCGCTCGAGGTGCTCGGCGCAGGCGTCAAGGGCTCCCAGCAGGTCGAAGCCGGGGATGCTGCGGCCGGACCCGCGGCCGCGCCCCTCGGAGTCGAGCCCGATCAGGACCGTTGGCACCCAATGGCGCTCGGCGAGCTTGGACGCGGCGATCCCGACCACACCCGGATGCCAGTCAGTGCCCGCGAGCACCAGGGCGGGCGCGGAAGCGAGATCCTCGGGTAGGGCGGTCCTCGCGGCCTCGGCGGCGTTCACGACCTCTCGCTCGGTGGTGCGGCGCTCTCCGTTGGCGCGGTTCAGCTCGGTTGCGATCGCGGTCGCGCGAGGCTCGTCCGTCGTCAGCATCAGCTCCACCCCGGCGTCGGCGCGGTAAAGGCGCCCGGCCGCATTGATCCGGGGACCCAGGCGAAAGGCGAAGTCACCCTCGTCGAGGCGCTCGAGCGGCACCTGGGCAGCGGCGCACAACGCGCGAAGGCCCTGCCGCCTCCCGCTGCGGGCGATGGCGAGACCCTTGCGGACCAGCGCCCTGTTCTCACCGCGCAGGGGAACCAGGTCCGCGACGGTTGCGAGCGCCACGAGGTCGAGCTCTGATGCGGCCGCCTCCGTGCCGAGCAGCGCGGCGGCGAGCTTGTACGCGACGCCCGCGGCGCACAGCTCCCCGAACGGATAGCCGCCCAGGCGCGGATGAAGGATGGGGGCCTCGGGCAGCTCAGAGCCGGGCTCGTGGTGGTCGGTGACGATCACCTCCATGCCGGCTGCACGGGCAGCGGCCACCTCGGGCGCGCAGGTGATGCCGCAGTCGACCGTGATCAGCAGCCGCGTTCCCCGGGCCGCCAGGCGCTCGACCCCCTCCTGGGTCAGCCCATACCCGTCCTCCAGCCGGCCCGGTATGTACCAGTCGCACTCGGCGCCGCGCTCGCGCAGCGCCCTCACCAAGATCGAGGTCGCGGAGACGCCATCGCAGTCGTAGTCGCCGTGGACCGTGATCCGATCGCCGGCCGCGATCGCGCGCTCGATTCCGGCGACGATCTCCGCCATCGACTCGAACGCGAACGGGTCATGCGTCTCCGACGCCTCGAGGAATGCCCGGGCCTCCTCCACGGTCCGGTAGCCGCGGCGCACGAGTGTCACCGCGATCGGCTCCGGTATGTCGAGGGCCCCCATCAAGGCCCGTGCCTCGGCGTAGGAGAACGGCTCGAGCGAGAAGCTCCGTTTCGCGGATGCCTGAGGATTCACGCTGCCAGGCTAAGAACGGGCGTGGACGGAACTCTGCCCCGTTCCGATCCGACGATTGACGGGACTAGGTGGGCGATAGCCCCCTTAACCCCGTCAATGCGGACTTCTCGTGCCTAGCTACTCGATCCCCGCCAGACGCTCGCGGCGAACGCCGATCGCGTAGACGACGGCGATGCCGATGAGCGTGCCCGGGATCGCGACGAGCACCGTGCCGAAGTCCGTGTCGCCGATCGAGCGACCTGAGGCGATGTGGACGATCGCGCCGGAGATCATGCCGCCCGCGATCGCTCCCAGCAGGGCGCCGACGATCCCCGCCCAGAAGCGGTCGGGAATGAACACCGTGAAGTGCCACAGGGCGATCGCGACCGTGAACCAGACGACTGCAGCCATCAGTGATCTTCTCGGTTCATCGATGTCTCCCGTGCTTGCGGCGCCGGCGTTGCTGGCGCTTGCGCCGCTGCTCACGCTGCTGCCGCTCCGCCTCGGTGCCGTCGCCTTGGGTCGGCGCCGTCGGCGCCGGCTCCCCAGCGGACTCCGCACCATCCCCTCCGTCAACCTCGGCGGGGGTGGGCTCGGGCGCCGGCTCCTCGACGGCGACCGCGCCGGTCTCGGCCTCCTCGGCCGCTGACTCCGCCCCGACCCGGGCCGGAACTCGCGGCTCGGGCGCCGGTTCGCCATCCTCGCCCAGCTTCGCCACCACGTTCTCCTCGGGGAAAGTCGGCAGATAGCCCATCTCGTCGATCAGCCGCTGGCGCCGCGAGCGGTAGGCGGGCTCCCGCTCCTTCCAGTGGGTGAGCACCGGGGTCGCGATGAAGATCGACGAGTACGCACCGGAGGCGACGCCGACGATCATCGCGAAGGCGAAGTCCTGGAGGGTGCTGCCGCCGAAGACGAGCAGCATCGTCACCAGGAAGACGGTCGACATACCGGTGATCAGCGACCTCGTGAGCACCTCGCTCATGGACTTGTTCGCGATCTGCGAGAAGGCGGCGCGCGGCATCCGCGGCACGTTCTCGCGGATTCGGTCGAACACGATCACCGTGTCGTACATCGAGTAACCGAGGATGGTCAAGAAGGCGGCGACGGTCCCGCTGGTCACCTCCTGTCCCGTCAGCGAGTAGACGCCCGCCGTGATCAGGATGTCGTGGAACAGCGCGATGATCACGGGGATCGCGTACTTGGGCTCGAACCGGATCGCCATGTAGGCGGCGATCACCAGCAGGGAGAAGATGATGGCGATGACGGCGCTCCGCGCCACCTGGGCGCCGAAGGTGGGACCGACGCTGGTGCTGCTGAACGCATCGGCGCCGCCCTGCAGGCCGAAGTTCTGCTCCAACGTGTTCTGGAGCGTCGAGTTGACCTGCTTGAGCGGGAGCTTGCCCTGGATCTCGATCACGTTCTCACCGAGCTTCGGGTTGTCCACGGTCTGGATCTCGGCGCTCGACGCGTTCTCGATGTTGGCGTTCTCGAGCGCACTCCGGACGTCGTCGACGGAGGCGGGCTTGGCGAGGCTGGCCGTGACCTTGGCCCCCGAGGTGAAGTCGATCCCCAGGTTGAGCTGCTTCGTGGCCAGCGAGATCGCGCCGATGGCGAGGATGCACCCCGACATCGAGAAGAACCAGCGGCTGGCGCCGCTGAAGTCGAAATGCCACCGCACGCGCTGCCGTCCGGCGCCGAGCGCGCGCGGCGAGTGAAGCATCTTCGACCGCCCGACCGTGCTCAGGACAGCCTGGGTGAACAGCACCGCCGTGAACAGAGAGACCAGCGTTCCGATGCCCAGCGTGAAGGCAAACCCCTTCACGCCCGCGGTCGCCAGTACGAACAGGATGAACGCCGTGAAGAGCGTGATGACGTTCGCGTCGATGATCGTCGCGATGCCCCGCTTGTAGCCCTGCGCGATCGCCGAGAGCGGCGAGCGCCCGGCTCTCGCCTCCTCCTTGATTCGCTCGAAGATGACGATGTTGGCGTCGGCCGCCACCCCGATAGTCAGGATCAACCCCGCTATGCCCGGGAGGGTCAGAGTGATCGGGATCAGCTTCACCAGCGCGAAGAAGAGAACTCCGTACACACCGAGCCCCACGACGGCCACGACCCCCAGCAGCCGGTAGTACAGGATCAGGAACACGATCAGGACCGCCAGACCGACGATGCCGGCCTTGATCCCCTGATCGAGGGCCTGCTGCCCGAGCGTTGCCGAGACGGTGCTCTGGCTGATCAGCACCAGCTTCACCGGCAGCGCACCCGCCTGGAGGATCGACGCCAGATCCTGCGCGGAGTCGATCGTGAAGTTCCCCGAGATCTCGGCGCCGTTCTTGCCGTCGATCCCGCTCGGGTTCTCCTCGTAGTTGATGATCGGCGACGAGAAGACCTGGTTGTCCAGGACGATCGCGAAGTGCTGGGAGAACTGGTCGGCCTGGCCCGGGTTGAAGCCGAGCGGCGCGCTGGCCTGACCGCGCTGGGCGATTGTCTCGGTGACCTTCTGGAACGCCTCCTGCCCACCGTTCTGGAAGTCGAAGGTGACGATCGGCTGCTGGGTGGTCGGGTCGAAGTTCTGCTCGGGGTTGTCGATCTCCGTGCCGTTGAGCGCTGGGTGGTCCTCAAGTACGTACTGAGGCGAATTCGCAAGCGCGGGCTGCGACAACGACAGCGAGGGACTCGTCGGCGCCGAGGCGATGAGCGTTCCCTCTGGCACCGTCTCGATCACCGAGCCTGGCGGCTGCTTCTCGTTTGTGAACGTGACGAAGAGGTCCTTCTTCTGCTCCGCGGGTCCGCCGAGGAGCTTGTGCGACTTCTTGTCGAACAGGTAGAAGGTCGGCCCGTTCGTCGTCCCACCCTCCTGGGGCTTTCGCTTCGAGGCGAACTGGACCGCGCTCCAGAGATCGGGAAGCGTGTAGGCCTCGGGCGGAATGGGAGTCGTCGTTCCCGGCTCGGCCGGATTCTGCGGCAAGCCCTTCTTGGGAGGCGGAACGATGTTCGCCTCGAGGTCGAAGAAGTAGAGCTGAGCCGTCTTCCCGACGAGCTGGATCGCCTGCTGGGCGTTCTGCACGTTCGGGAGGCCCACCTGGATACCCGTCGCGCCGACCCTCGAGATCTCGGGTTCGGAGACGCCGAACTTGTCGATCCGCGAGCGGAGGATGCTGATCGCGCGATCGATGTCCGTCCCCGTGGGGTTGGGCACCTCGGGTGTCCCGCGCGCCTCGTAGACGAGCTGCGTCCCACCCTTGAGGTCGAGCCCGAGGACCGTCGACTTGGTCGCGATCACCAGCCCTGACAGCACGAGGAGCGCCAGGACCAGCCCGATGATGAACACGTTTCGGCGGCGGGTACCCATCAGCCTTCGAACGTCAAGTTGGTGCCTTCTCTCCTCGCGGTCGCGAGCGCCTGCGGCCAGGTGCCGCCTGGCCGGTCAAAACTACCGAGGCGTCAGGACCAGCAGCAGCCCGCCGTCGTCATCGTAAGCCGGAAACAGGTCGGCCACCGCCTCCGCGGGCAGGTCGCCCTCGGCGTTGACCTGCACCCGCTTGTTGAGCGACCGGACTCCCCATTCCAGCGTCGTCTCGATGGGATCGGTAATCCCGTTCTCATTCGCGTCCGCCGTTTCCCCACCGTCGCCCGGATCGACCCACTCCAGGCCCAGGACCTCCTGGACGGGCCGGCCGATCACCTGCTCGTCCTTCAGCCCTGTGAGCTCGAATCCGCCCTTGCCCACGTCGAGGACCCGGCCCTCCTGATCGCAGACGAAGAACGCCGCCTCGGGAGCGGGGTAGTAGTCGTCGAGCAGCTCGAAGATGAAGCCGAAGCCGCATTTCGAGCACCCCTTCGGCCTCCCCGACAGCCCCGCCGTACGCTCGGCGCTCAGTTCACGATTCCCGCAGTTCGGACAGATGAAGAACGGCACGCGCGTAAGCGTAGCGATGGCGCTTTACCTGCTCAGAAGAGGCTGGCAGCCGAGCGATCCGGCACGGGGAGGCCCAGGTGCTCGAAGCCCCGGTCGGTGATGACCCGGCCCCGGGGCGTCCGCTTGATCAGGCCCTGCTGGAGCAGATACGGCTCGTAGACGTCCTCGATCGTGTCCTGCTCCTCGTCGACGGCGGCCGCCAGCGTGGACAGGCCCACCGGGCCCCCGCTGAACTTGGTCGCGATCGCGTCCAGGATCGCGCGGTCGTGGCGGTCGAGGCCCGCCGAGTCGACTTCGAGCATCCCCAGCGCCTCGCGCGCGACGTCGCCGGTAACGACTCCGGCGCCTCGCACCTCCGCGAAGTCGCGCACGCGCTTCAGCAGCCGGTTGGCCACGCGCGGAGTCCCGCGCGAGCGCTCGGAGATCTCGCGCTCGCCCTCGGGCTGCACCTCCACCCCGAGGATCTGCGCCGACCGGCGGACGATCCGCGCCAGGTGCTCCGGCGCATAGTGCTCGAGCCGGTGGCAGACGCCGAAGCGGTCGCGAAGCGGAGTGGTCAGGAGACCGGTCCGAGTCGTGGCGCCGACGAGCGTGAAGGCGGGCAGGTCGAGCGTCACCGTGCGCGCACCGGCTCCCTGTCCCAACACCACGGGCAGCCGCCGCTCCTCCATGGCCGGATAGAGGGTCTCCTCGATCGCACGCGAGAGGCGATGGATCTCGTCGATGAAGAACACCGACCCGGGCTCGAGCCCGGTGAGGAATGCCGCGATGTCGGCCTTTCGCTCCAGCGCCGGGCCCGCCGTCTGGACCAGGGGGACGCCGAGTTCCGCGGCGACGATGTTGGCGAGCGACGTCTTGCCGAGGCCCGGCGGTCCGGCCAGCAGCACGTGGTCGAGGGGCTCCCCGCGGCGCTTGGCGGCCTCGATGAAGACCTCGAGCTGGCCGGTGACCTGCTCCTGGTTGACGAAATCGCTGAGGCGCTTCGGGCGAAGGGAGGTGTCGAGCTCGTCCTCGCCGCCGACCAGATGGCCGTCGGCAAGGCGCTCCTCGTCGGCGCCGTCCAAGCCGTTGGCTGCAGCTGCGGCGATGCCCGGATCCCGCGCGACGCTCAAGAGCGTGTCCCCGCGGCCGCCCGGCGAAGAGCAGCGTTGATGAGCTCCTCGGCGCTCTGGCCCTCAGCGCCCTCCAGCAGAGCCTCGGCCTCGGTCAGCGTGTAGCCCAGGTGCATCAGGCCCTCGCGGGCGAGCGCTCGCGGCTCGGCCTCTCCAGTCTCCCCCGCGGCCGCCGGAATGCCCTCGGTGAGCTCGCCGGCGATCTTCTCGCGAAGCTCGACGATGAGACGCTCGGCGGTGCGCTTGCCAACGCCCGGTGCGGATTGAAAGCGCTTCGCGTCGCCGGCGGCGATCGCACGCAGAAGCTCGCGCGGCGGCCCACCGGACAGGATCGCGATCGCGACCTTCGGGCCGATGCCCGAGACCGACGTCAGGTGCAGGAAGAGATCGCGCTCCTCCTCGCTCGCGAACCCGTAGAGCGCGAGCGAGTCGTCGCGGGCGACCAGATGGGCGTGCAGTGTTGCCTGCTTGCCTCGGCTCGGCACCCCCTTGAGCGTCTCCGCCGAGACGGCGAGGCGATAGCCGACGCCGCTGGCCTCGATGACCACGTGATCGGGCCGGCGCACCAGCACCTCGCCGCGGACTGACGCGATCATGCCGACCCGACCTTGCTGAGCTGCTCGTTCACGGCCCGTGCGGTCCCGGCGTGCGCCGCGTGGCAAATGGCGACGGCGAGCGCGTCGGCCGCGTGATCGGATTCGGGTGGCTGCGGAAGTTCCAGGAGAGTCCCGACCATGCGCTGAACCTGCTTCTTGGCCGCCGCGCCGGTGCCGCAGACGGCCATCTTCACCGCCTGAGGCGTGTAGTCGAAGCACGCGATCCCCCGCTTCGCCGCGGCCAATAGCGCCACGCCGCGGGCCTGACCCACGCCGATCGCAGAGCGCACGTTCTTGCCGAAGTAGACATCCTCGAGGGCCAGAGCGGTGGGCTCGTGCCAGCCGATCAGCTGCGCGAGCTCGTCGTGGATCCGCGCCAGGCGTGCCTCCATCGGCTCACCCGGCGGAGCCTCGATCACGCCACCGTCGATGGCGCTCATCCGGCTCCCGGCCACGCCCACCACCCCGAAGCCCGTGCTTGCCACGCCGGGGTCGACACCCATCACCACGATCATGGGTACTGATTCTGGCCCCGGGTCCGGATGCCTCCCGATCCCCACGCAATCAACGCGTTTGGTGGATTGGGGCCGCGCTAGCGTCCCCAAAGCACCAAACGGTGTTTCTCAGGCCGCGATCTCCTCCAGCACGTCGGCGGGGATGTCGAAGTTGGCGTGAACCGCCTCCACGTCGTCCTGGTCGTCGAGGGAGTCCATCAGGCGCATCACAGCCGCCGCGTCGGCGCCGGTGACCTCCACGACGTTCTTAGGCTCCATCGTCAGCTCGGCGGACTCGATGTCCACACCCGCCTTCTCGAGCGCCTCACGCACGGCCGCCAGGTCCTCGGCGGCACTCAGCACCTTCAGGGAGTCACCCTCCTTGATTACGTCCTCCGCACCCGCGTCGATGGCGGGCATCAGGTCGTCCTCGGAGTAGCGGTCGGCGCCAACCATGACCACGCCGCGCTTTTCGAACACCCAGGCAACGGAACCCGGCTCCCCCAGGCTCCCCCCGTTCTTGTCAAACATGTGGCGGATCTCCGCGCTCGTTCGGTTCCGGTTGTCGGTGAGCGCCTCGACCAGCACGGCCACGCCCACAGGGCCGTATCCCTCGTAGATGACGCGATCGATCGTCTCGCCATCCGCACCCCCGCCGGATCCCCGGTCGATCGCGCGCTGAATCGAGTCCTTCGGCATCGAATAGTCGCGCGCCTTCTGGACGGCCGCGGCAAGCGTGTAGTTGGCGTCCGGGTCCCCCCCGCCCTCGCGTGCCGCCACCGTGATCGCGCGCGCGAGCTTGGTGAACAGCTGACCGCGTCGCGCATCCGTCGCGGCCTTCTTGTGCTTGATGGACGCCCACTTGGAGTGACCGGACATGTCACTCACATACTAGGAACGCACCCGCGATACCGCGTTTGGTGGATTGGGGACGCTGTAGCGACCCCAAAGCACCAAACGCCGCTCGTTTGGCAGGTTGAGGCCGGCACGGCGGCCGGGCCTCACTGCCCGGCCGCCACGGCCTCGGCATCCCGAATGAAACCGACACCGAGCCCTGGCTACGAAAGCTTTGATCGGCGTCGTGGTCCCTAGAACAGACCAGTGCCGCGGAAGTTGCGCCGCCAGCCCTGGTCAGATCGCTGACTGAAGCTCAGGCTACGAAGCGGCCGTCCTGCTGGAACGCCTTGCCGTCCACCTCGATGCGGCCGCCCTGCCGCAGGTCGCAGACGAGATCGGTGTGGACGGCACTCTCGTTCTTGCCGCCGCACTCCGGGTAGCTCGCGCCGACCGCCATGTGGACGGTGCCGCCGATCTTCTCGTCGAGCAGCACGTCCCGCGTGCCGCGGTCGATGCCGAAGTTGGTGCCGATGCCCAGCTCGCCCAGCCGGCGCGAGCCCTCGTCCGTGTCAAGCAGACTGACCAGGTAGTCCTCCCCGCGCTCGGCGCTGGCATCGACCACCTTGCCCGAGTCGAAGCGAAGCCGGGCGCCCATCACCTCGCGCCCGCCCACCATCGCGGGCAGGCTGAAGGCCACCTCGCCCTCCACCGAATCCTCGATCGGGGCGGTGAAGAACTCGCCGTCGGGCATGTTGTGCTCGCCGTCGGCGGCGATGAACTTCCGCCCGGCGATGCCAAGCCTGATGTCGGTCCCCGGGGCGGTGACGTGGACCTCCTCGTGTCCCTCGATCCAGTCCGCCAGGCGCCTCCACTCCTCGGCGGCCTGGCGCCACGAGCCAACGGGATCGTCCGCGTCGGCGAAGCAGGCCCCGTAGTAGAAGTCCTCGAACTCCGCCAGACTCATCTCTGCGTCGGACGCGTAGGCCTGAGTCGGGAAGAGTGTGTACACCCACCGGAAGTCGCCCTCGGCGCTTCGGCGCAGGGTGGTCTCCATCAGCTCGCGGGTCGCTGCGCGTCGCCGCGCCTGGCGCTCGGGCGGCACCTGGGACAGCTCGCGCGTATTCGTCTCGGCGCCGATGACGATGTTCGCGTCGCACTCCTCGGCCTCCCAGCGAGCCACGGGCGAGACCCAGTCGAGCTGTGCGTCCGAGGCGTTGCGGAAGTACGAGGACGACTGGCCGTTGAACGAGAGCGCGATCGCCGGGTTGGCGCCGGCGCGAAGCGCCTCCTCGTAGACCGCCGCGATCAGGGGCTCGCCCGCGGTGGAACCGCGGATGGCGCAGGTATCACCCTCCTTCAGCTTGACCGAGTACCGGACGAGGATCCGGGCGAGGTTCTCGACCCTCGGGTCACGCATCGGGCTGGCTCTCCGCGGTCGTTTCCTGCTTCCCTCGCTCGTCCCGCGCCGCGGTCGCCAGCGCCATCAGGAGGGCGTGCATCCGGGAGTCGTCGGTGAGCTCCGGATGGAACGCGCAGAGCACGATCCGGCCCTGCCGGACTGCCACGGGATGATCGCCGACGCTGGCCAGGACCTCGACGCCGTCACCGTAGCTGGCTATGCGAGGCGCGCGGATGAAGACCGCGCGCAGTGGATCGGGGCCGAGCCCGTCGATCTGGAGCTCGACCTCGAAGCTCGCGATCTGCCGACCGAAGGCGTTTCGCTCGGCGGTCGCGTCGACGAGGCCCAGGTGGTCGCGGTCGCAGACGATCATGCCGGCGCAGGTCCCCAGGATCGCGCGCCCCGCCTCGGCGTGGCCGCGAATCGCTGGCTCGAGGCCGTCGCGCTCGATCGCCTTCGTGATGGTCGTGCTCTCGCCGCCCGGGATCACCAGGCCGTCGAGCCCGTCGACCTCCGCCGGAGTGCGGACCTCGACGGGGTCCGCTCCGAGGGAGCGAAGCATCTCGGCGTGCGCCGCGAAGTCCCCTTGGCTGGCCAGCACACCAATTCGGAGCCTGGGCGCCGCCCCGGGCTCGGGCGCCACTTAAGCCCCGCGTTGCTGCAGAAGCTCGCCCTCCGCCGCAAGCTGCGCGATGTCGTCCCCCCGCATCGGCTCTCCGAGCTCGATGGACGCTGCCGCCACGCGTTCCGGGTCGTTGAAGTGGGTCGTCGCCTCGACGATCGCGCGCGCGCGGCGCTCCGGATCCTCGGACTTGAAGATGCCCGACCCGACGAAGTTCCCCTCCGCGCCGAGCTGCATCACGAGCGCCGCATCGGCCGGCGTCGCGATCCCTCCGGCGCAGAAAAGCGGCACCGGAAGCCAACCAGTCTCGGCGACCTCGCGAATGACCTCCGTCGGAGCGCCCAGCTCTTTGGTCTCGGCGCCGAGCTGTTCGGGGCCGAGAGTGGTCAGCCGCTTGATGCCGCCAACGATGCCCCGCAGGTGGCGGACCGCCTCGACGATGTTGCCGGTCCCCGCCTCACCCTTCGAGCGGATCATCGCCGCGCCCTCGCCGATCCGGCGAACCGCCTCGCCCAAGTTGGTCGCCCCGCAGACGAACGGGACCTCGAACGCATGCTTGTCGATGTGGTGCGCCTCGTCGGCGGGCGTCAGCACCTCGGACTCGTCGATGTAGTCGACCTCTAGGGATTGGAGGACCTGCGCCTCGGCGAAGTGCCCGATCCGGGCCTTCGCCATGACGGGGATCGTCACCGACTCCTGGATGTCCTTGATGACCCGCGGGCTGGCCATGCGAGCGACACCGCCGGCGGCGCGAATGTCAGCGGGAACCCGCTCGAGCGCCATGACCGCGACGGCTCCCGCGTCCTCGGCGATCCGGGCCTGCTCCGCCGTGGTGACGTCCATGATGACCCCGCCCTTGAGCATCTCGGCGAGGCCCCGCTTGACTCGGAATGTGGCTCTCTCCGTCACTGGCTTGGAATATAGGGGAGCGGGTGCTGCCCTCGCCCCTCCCGGGCGATGAATCTCGTGTCCTCAGTGCTACTGCGTGGCGGGCGGCAGTATTTGTCTACGCGGCCATGGCCGGAGGGTCGCGCTCCGCCGACGCGGTCTCCCCGCGCGCTGCCCGCTGTCCGCCCACGGGCCCACCGGACGGGAGCGACGCCTCGAGGAACGCCATGGACTGAGGAGAGGCGATGGGCGCGGGGCGCCGCAGGTCGCGGATCGCGACGATGAGCCCGGTCAACAGGATCGCCGCCGCGGCGACGATCAGCGCCCCGATGACCCAGGCCGCCCAGGGCAACGCCTCGTGCCAGAAGGTCTGCCCGTGCCGGTCCAGGCACTGCGCCGCCGGGGGCCACACGGAAATCCCCTTGTCGAGTCCCCCACCACTCGAGCCCGGTGCCGGGCACTCCCCGCCCCAGGAGAACCAGAGCGCGACGCCCCACACGATCAGCGCGCCGGTGGCAACGACAACCGCCAACCCAACGGTCGGCCCGAGCAACCGCCTCGGCCTGGCACTCCTCACGGCCGCGAAAATTAGACCCGTGGTCCGTCGGAAAACGGGTGGTGCGCCCGCCGAAGCCGCAAGTTCCGTGAAATCTTTGTAGCGCTACTTCAGCTTGAAGGCGCGGATGCGGTCCTTGAACGCAGCCTTGTCGCGCGCGTAGACGCCGTAGGCGAGCGCCTGGATGATCGCCAGGAGCGCCGAGTTCGAGCGCGTGAACGACGGGCTGTTCGAGGAGTAGTAGAGAGTCAGCTCCGCGTGCTCGCCCACCTCCGACAGCGTCGCGTCGCTGACCGACAGGGTGTGGGCGTGGCGATGGCGGGCGAGCTTCATCGCTCGGACGACGAGCGGATGAGCGCGGCCAGCCGAGAAGGCGATGACGAGCGTGTCCTCGTCGACCCTGCTGAGTCTCGTGATCGAGTCCTGCCGGGGGCTCGTGACGACCTCCGCGCGGATATCGAGGAGGGCGAGCAGGTGGCGCAGGTAGCTTGCGAAGAAGGCCATCTGGTCGACGCCCACCAGCATCACGCGATGCGCGGAGGCGAGCGCCGAGACGCACGCCTCGACCTGCTCGCGTGTGAGGCTGCGGGCCGTGTCCTCGACGTTCGCGTGGTCGGTCGCGAGCGAGGACTCGAACTCGGAGTGGTCGAAGTCGAAGAGCTGGCCGCCGGTGCCACTGGCCTCCTCGGCGGTGCGGTTGCGGTACTCCTCGATCGCCGCCTGCTGAAGCTCGGGATAGCCCTCGAAGCCGAGCGCCTGCGAGAAGCGCACCACAGTGGAGGACGACGTGCTCGCCCGGCGCGCGAGCTCCTCGGCCGTTTGGAACGCGGCCTCATCGAGATGATCCACGATGTAGCGGGCGACGTCCTTCTGTGAGCGCGAAAATTCCTCGAAGCGCTCGGTGATGTACGACGAGAGGGTCTTGCCGTTGGTGCGCAGCTGCCGCCCGTTTCGACGCGAGCGCGACGCGGCGCCCCCAGACGACGTCGGACGAGACTTGGTCGCCGTCTTGCTCACGGCGCCATGATTCGCCCCCCTCGCGGTTTTCCCTGCTAGGTCCGGACGATGTGGTTGGATCGCCTGCTGTGGACGCCGAACGTGCCCTGCGGCTGGCCAACCGCAACATGATCGCCTTCGATGTGGCGCTCGGATCGGGCGCGCTCCTGGCGCCGCGCGCGACGCTCAACGCGCTAGGCCACGATGCTCCGTCC
>JBJMKM010000024.1:0-6275 GCA_045805825.1 Solirubrobacterales bacterium | reverse complement strand
AGCATTACCTCTGGGATCTGTCGAACGCGCCGGACATCCGCCGCAACGAGGTCGAGGCGTTCGAGTTCGGCTACAACGTCGTCAACGAGGACCTCGCCCACGCGGTCATCGACCAGATCGAGGGCCAGTCCGACCCGGTCGTGAGGGTCCACGACTACCACCTGTACACGCTGCCCGGGCTCGTGCGGCGCGCGCGGTGCTCGACGAGGCTGGCGACGGCCACGCCGTGGTGATGCTGCACGACTACCACCTCTACACGGCGCCGGCGATGATCCGCGCCGCACGTGAGGACGCGTTCCTACACCACTTCGTCCACATCCCCTGGTCGCAGCCGGACAGCTGGCGGATCCTCCCCGGGCGTATGCGCGAGGAGATCTACCGCGGCCTCCTGGCCAACGACATCATCGGCTTCCACACCACCGCCTACTGCCGCAACTTCCTGCATTGCTGTCACGAGTTGATGGAGCTCGAGGTCGACTACGAGCGCGGGGCTGTGCTGCACTCCGGTCGCGAGACCTGGGTGCGGGCCTATCCGCTGGGGATCGACGCGGGCCGGCTCGACCGAGCGTCCGAGTCGGAGCAGGTGCAGGAGTACGAGCGGGAGATCCTCCGGCGCCGCCGCGACCACCTGATCCTCCGGGTCGACCGGGCGGACCTGTCGAAGAACGTGCTGCGGGGCTTCACGGCGTTCGACACGTTCCTGCAGCAGCACCCGGAGTTCCGCGAGAAGGTCACCTTCATCGCCCACCTCCAGCCTTCACGGACCGACGTGCCCGAGTACGCGGAGTACCTGGAGCGGATCGAGGCGCTGGTGGCGGTAGTCAACCACCGCCACGGCACCACGGACTGGATGCCGATCGACCTGCGGATATACGAGAACTTCCCGGAGGCCGTCGCGCGCTACAAGCACTTCGACCTCTTGATCGTGAACTCGCTCTTCGACGGGATGAACCTCGTCGCCAAGGAGGCGCCGGCGGTCAACACCCGCGACGGCGTCGTGATGCTGTCGGAGAACACCGGCGCCCACGAGGAGCTGGGCGACGTGACCCTGTCGGTCAATCCGTTCGACATCCAGGAGCAGGCCGACACGATGTACCGGGCGCTCACGATGGACTCGGAGGAGCGCCGCCTGCGCGCGGAGCGCCTGCGCGAGCTGGCTCGCGAGCGTGACCCGGGTGTCTGGATCTCAGAGCAGCTGGCCGACATCCGCGCCAAGCGCGAAGCGATCGCCGCCGCGCGGTAGGCATCGCTGGACCAGGCTTGCCGAGGCAGGCTTCGTGGCCTGGAACGAGAAGGAGACGCCGATAGCCCGCCATGAAGGGAGCGAGGATGCCCGAGTACGCGGAAGGATCGAATCCGCTGACGGAACTGAGCAGGGCCTGGTGGCTCCTGATGATCGTCGGCGTCATGTGTCTGGCCGCCGGCGTGATCGTGGTTGCGCAGCCGGACATCAGCATCGCGACCCTGGCGGTGATCGCGGGCATCTTCCTGCTCGTCGACGGCATCTACGACGTGATCGTGGCGATCGCCGAGCGCGGCGAGGGCCGCGGATTGCTGGCCCTGCTGGGCGTCCTCAGCGCGGTGGTGGGAATCATCCTGATCCGTCACCCGTTTGAGAGCGTCGTCGCCGTCGCCCTCCTGGTCGGCATCTGGCTGGTCGCCATCGGCGTCGTTCGCCTGATCGGCGCCTTCGCCGTGGCCGGGAACCGCGGATGGGAGCTCCTGGTGGCGTCCGTCGAGATCGTCGCCGGAATCGTGATCGTCGCGGTCCCCGACATCGGTGTGACCACGCTGGCCCTCTTCATCGCGATCGCCTTCATCGTTCGCGGGATCGGCCTCTGCGCCGCGGCCTGGGTGCTGCGCGCGGTCAGGCACGGGGCTGCCGCGCCGCCGGCGCCCGTCGCGCCCTGAAGCGGCGCCTGAGCTCGATCGAGTGAAGGACTCACCACCTATACGGTGGTCAATCACGCACTCGATGTGTCGCCGATCGGGATGGTCGTCCCACGGCCTCTGGGCTTGGCGGTGCTGTTCTGAGATCGAATGGGGCGGGCGTGGGCGCCCAATGTCATCGGCTCGGGGTGCTTTCTGCTCTCAAGCTTGCTCGCGTTCGCGAACGTGGAGCATCGGTGGTTGTCGTGGCGCCCCGCTGAGCTGGACTGGTGGATCGCCGCCCTGAACTTGTTGGGTTCGCTCGCGTTTGGGGCGTCCGCCATCGCGTCGTTCGTAAGTCCAGCGACCGGCCTGGCCGTCCGCGGAGATCTCGCCAATCTGGGGACAGCGCTCGGAGGCTTCGGATTCCTGATCGCGGCAATACTGCTGGTCCCCGAGGCAGATCGGCGGGCTCGGTAGACGCCACGGCGATGAATTCGCGGGCCGACGACGGTCATCTCGTCACATTCAACCCGAGCGCGCGTGTCTATAGATATGCGGACGGTTCTTGCGCGTGTGAAAGGAGAGAGATGACGTCAACACCCACCAGCCTTCCGATCGACGAGCTTCGCGGGCAGATCAGCGGTGAGATCGTCGTCCCCGACGATCCCGGCTATGACGAGGCGCGGCAGGTCTTCTTCAGGGGGTTCGACCGGCGCCCGCTCGCGGTCGCCCGGGTCACCGGCACCGACGACGTCGCCAGGGTCGTCTCCGCCGCGCGCGAGAGCGGGCTGGAGCTGGCAGTCCGAAGCGGGGGCCACAGCCGTGCCGGCTACGGGACGACTGACGGCGGGCTCGTGATCGACCTGTCCGGGATGAAGGGGCTCGTGATCGACGCGGAGAGCCGGACCGCCTGGGCCGAAACCGGAATCACCGCCGGCGAGTACACCGTGGCGACCGGCCAACACGGCCTCGTCACCGGATTCGGGGACGCGGGATCGGTCGGCATCGGCGGGATCACGCTCGCCGGTGGCGTGGGCTTCCTCATCCGTAAGAACGGACTCACGATCGACGATCTCCTGGCCGCCGAGGTGGTCACCGCCGACGGCGAGGTGGTTCAGGCCAGCGAGGAGACCGAGCCCGAGCTCTTCTGGGCGATTCGTGGCGGCGAAAGCAACTTCGGCGTAGCCACGCGGTTCAAGCTGCGCCTTCACGAGATCTCGGAGATCGTCGGCGGGATGCTGATCCTGCCGGCAACGCCGGCGACGATCACCGGTTTCGTCCGGGCGGCCGAGGCCGCTCCCGAGGAGCTCTCGACCATCGCGAACGTGATGCTCGCGCCGCCCATGCCGTTCATCCCCCAGGAGGCGCACGGCGAGCCGATCGTCATGGCTTTGATGGCGTATGTCGGCCCGGTCGACCAGGCCGAGTCCGTGATCGCGCCGTTCCGAGCGCTGGGAAACCCCTATGCCGACATGGTTCGGCCGATGCGTTATCCGGAGCTCTACGAGGGCCCCGAGCAGGAGCCCCGCTTTGCCTCAGGCGCCAACTTCTTCACGGACTCACTCGAGCCGGAGGGGGCCGAGGCGATCTTCGAGCACCTGCCGCAGTCCACGGCGATGATGAAGGCGGTCCAGCTGCGCGTCCTCGGCGGGGCGCTGGCCCGAGTGCCGAACCACGCCACCGCATTCGCCCACCGCGATCGGCGGCTGTTCGTAAACGTCGCAGCGATGTATGTCGACGGCGGCGAGCGGGAGACCCACGACGCCTGGGTCGGCGGGCTCGCCGACGCCCTTGGCAGAGGCGATGAGGGCGGCGGGTATGTCGGCTTCATGGGCGAGGAGGACGTGACAACGATTCGCGCCGCCTACCCGGGCGCCACGTGGGACCGACTCCGAGAGCTAAAGCGCCGCTACGACCCGGACAATGTCTTCCGGCTGAACCACAACATCCCGCCCGCTGGGGCTTGAGCGGCCGGACTCCTTGGTTAGCGGGCCGTCTGGATGGCGCAGACCCTCGGGCTCGGTGGTTACCGCGACAGTGGTAGGGCTTGCCTTCTGATCGTGCAGAAGTCGATCGCGGCGGCGTACGGATCGTCCGCTGCGCGAAGCTCCGCGTAGCCGAGCTCGGCGCCGCGGAATCCACTGGCCTGCCACAGCTCACCCTCGACCTCGGCCGTCCACGGCCCCACGTAGACGTAAGGCTCGGAATGCTCCTCGTCGCCGGGCGAGAATCCGTAGGTCGCCCGCGCTCCGCTGGCCTCGGGTCCAAGCTCGATCGCAATGTCGAAGTGCTCGGGCCACAGGTTGACCATTGAGGGATCGTCCCCGGGAGAGGCCGCCACGATGAGTGACTGTAGGACGGTGTCGCCGAGCGCGTACCAGGCGCCCAGCGCCTCCGCGGCAACGGGATCGAGGTCAAGCGGCCTCTCGTCGAGGGTCAATCCTTCAGGAAGCAGGTCGGTGACCAGCTCTCCCGCAGCGGCGAGCGAAGTGATTGCCGACCGGTGCTCCTCGGCACCGACGCGGTAGGCGAGCTTGGCGCCGTCGACCCGCACCTGGCGTTCCTGACCTCGGAACTCGAACGGGGGCGTCCCGAATCCGCCGGGGGTCGCCCGGAGCGCGATCTCATTGTCCGGCTTTCGAGCCGGCGCGACGATCTCCGCGGCCACGCGATGGAGGGCGGCCACCGTGGTCGCGAAGCCCGATGGAAGAGCTTTCAGAGCCGGTTTCGGTTCCATTCCAGGAGCTCCCTGTAGTCGAGGTCTCTCTCAGGGCATTATCCGATCACGGTGATCCGGCGGACCCGCGAGTGCCCGCGCTCATACGGATAACCGCGCTGACGGGGAACCACAGCGCGGAACCTGTACCGGCGCCGCCCGGTCGTTGCGTGGAAGCGGTAGCGGGCGCGGTAGATGCCGCGCGCGTTGGCGCGGCCGTTTCGCACCTCCACCCAGTGGTGGCCTGACCTGGCTTGGATGCGGACCCAGCGCCCCGCGGCTGCCGGGCGCTGCACCTTGACCGCGAAGCGGACGGCATGGCCGTTGTGCAGCGGATGATGGGGACGGAGAATGAGCCGCGGATGCGCGGGGACGCTCAGGCCGAGGCGATGCTCGGCGACGTGCGTCCGGCTCCACCAATACGCGACGCGGACCTGGCGGCTCGGACCGTCCGGCAGCTCCGCCGCGAAGCGGCCGTCGGACGCGGTGGTCGCGGTAGCCGCCACTCGCTCGAGGCTGCCGGGGATCGGGATGCGCGTCGCGATGCAGACGCGTGCGCCGGTGACCGGGTCGCCGCTCGCGGAGAGCAGCCGACCCCGAATCTCCGAGGATCCGGCCTCCCGGACCACTTTCGCCTCGAGGCGCGGCCCCGCCCCGGTCGGCGAGATCGGGCAGAGGTTGTCGACGCTGATCCGTCGTACGGTGCAGGCGCGGTTGGCCTGCGTGCCGACGGCGTAGTCGGCCGAGCAGATCCACAGCATGTTTGCGCCCTGGTGAAAGGGTGCCGCAGTTGTGCGCAGCCGGAAGATCGCGCGGGAGCTTGCCGGGCACGGACGCAGGCGGACGGCCCATCCGTTCGCGATTCGACACCGGGCCGTGTACGCGGTGACGGGCTGGCCGTTCACCTGAAGCAGAAGGCGGTGAACGCCGCCGCCGAGATCCCGAGCCGCCGCGGCGACGGGCTGTACTCCACGTTTGCTGCCTGGCTGAAGCGCGGCTCCGCCGACGGCAATCGTCGGCTCCGCGCCATCCCTGAGCTCGAGTGCCACGCGCTTGATCCGGATCCGAGCCTTGCGACCGGCGCCGCAGCCGCTCACGCGCCGGCAGGAGAGCCGGGCTGTGAACAACCGTGCCGGGCTCGTGAAGCTTGAGCGCTCGATCCCCGGATCCGGATTGCCGAAGACCTGGGCCACGCCCTTCGGCGGCACCGCCAGGAGCTGAGGAAGGTGCCCACCGCCACCGTGACCGGCGGCGTTTACCCCGACCCGCGTGAAGACGGTTCCGCGAGGCGCGTGAATCGTCCATCCGCCCCAGCGGCTGTCGCCGGTCCTTTTGCCTTCATGCCGCACGGTCAGCCCGGGCTCGTCGGTCCCGCATCCGGCGTCTGCGACGTAATGAGCGGAGGTGCTCTGGAACGTCGCGTCGGCGTGGTGCGCGCCGAGTGCGGGATTGCAGATGGCGACGCGGTAGGGGCCCGCGGTCGCCTCGGCCGCGCCAAGGAGAACGATTGCCATGACTGCGGCCGCTGCCGCTGCGAAGTGTCTGGTCTCGTGGATCATCGGCTCCTTTCGATCGCCATCAGTGCTCGAACCCGAACTCCGAGCCGCCGCTCTCCTCGCCACCGCCGCCTGAATCCGACGGTGCGGGCGAGGAGCTCCCCATCACGGGGGTTGGCGCCGGCGCCGGC
>JBJMKM010000023.1:0-33772 GCA_045805825.1 Solirubrobacterales bacterium | reverse complement strand
CGATTTCCGAAACGGCGACGATCGGAACGCAACGCCTGACCCGAGACGGGAAACGGCTCACGCCCCCCACGGGGCGATTCCTTGACCCCCCGCCCGCGGCCTCGCCGATCACGCCCCCATCGAGCGCGAGATACTGCGTAGGGCGATGTCGGAGGAAAACATCGAGCTCACCCACCAGGTGCATGACGCCTTCAACCGCCGCGACATCGATAGCTTCCTGGCGCTGATTGACCCCAACACCGAGTGGACTCCGTACGAGGTGTGGGTCCAGGGGGGCAGCCCGTACCGTGGCCATGACGGCATTCGGCGCTGGTGGAAGGAATCTTTTGAGGTCCTCCCAGATTTGAAGGTCGAGCTCTACGCGGTACGAGACCTTGGAAGTGCGGTTGTCGTACACGGACACCTTCGTGGCCACGGCGCAGGGAGCAACGCGCCCTTTGAGCGAACCTTGTGGGAGGCCCTTGAGTGGCGCGAGAAGAGACAGGTCTGGGGAGTCGCTTTTCGGGAGCGAGGCGGAGGCTCTCGAAGCCGCCGGGCTGTGGGAGTAGGCGATGTCACAAGGGCACATCGACCTGATCAGGCGGGGATTTGAGGCGTTTAACCGGGGCGATTGGGATGCCGCACTGGAATTCGTCGCCGAGGACGTGGTGTGGGGCGCGTACCTGGCCTCGATGGACGGGGAGAGGGAAATCTTTGGGCACGATTCGCTCCGCCGAACCTGGCAGGCGCAGCGCGACGACCTCGGCGGTGACGACTTCAAGATCGAAGCGCGGGACATTCGAGACCTTGGCGCCGGCTCACTCCTCGTCAAGCTTCGCGTCGAAGGACGCGGAACAGCGAGCGGCGTGCCGGTTCGCCTTGAGTACGTGCAGCTCGTGACTATGCGCGGGGACGTCGTCGTGCGACTCGACAATTACGCCAGCGAGGCCGAAGCACTCGAAGCCGCCGGGCTGCGGGAGTAGGCGATGTCGCAGGAGAACGTGGAGATCGTGCGCGCGGCATATGACGCATACAACCGGCGCGACCTGGACGCTGCTTTGAAGGATGCGGCTCCCGAATTCGAACTCGATTGGACCAGGGCGGTCGGCCCGCAAAAGGGGGTGTACCGAGCCGATGAGAGTCGAGCGTTCCTCGTCGACTTCTTGGAGGCCTTCGAGTCCACCTGGGTGGAGCCGGATGACTTCATCGAAGCAGAGGGCCAGGTTGTGGTCCCCCAGACGGGCTACATACGGGGACGCGACGGGATCGAGGCGACGGCTCGCGTCGCCCTGGTCTGGACCATCCGCGACGGCGCCATCGTCCGGATTTGCCTCTATCAACAGAAGCGAGATGCCCTCGAAGCTGCCGGGCTGCGGGAGTAGGCTGCGGGCGCCGGTGGCGGCGCGATCCGCCATTCGCCAGCGATGGCTACGCCGTGGCTACGGCGTGGCTACGGGACTGACCCCGACTGACCCTCATTGACGCCTACGGGCTACCCCGGAACCGTGCCTGACGCCTGACTTGGGAAGTCACTTAGACTTCCGCCGCCATGGAGCGAGCAACAGGCTTCATCACCAAGCTCGGGGTCGTCGTGGCGGCGATTGCCGCGATCGCCCTCGGGGTCGCGTTCTCCGGCTGCGACACGGCGCCCGAGAACGCGAACCAGGTCACGGAGGGGCAGGGGATGAAGCTCGGGGACCTGCTCTACAACGTGCAGATCACGCGCATCCTCAACCCAGCCGACGAGGAGGACGAGGCATATCTCGTAGGCCAGCCGACGCCCGGGCCCGACCAGTACTACCTCGCGGTGTTCATGGCAATCGACAACGACGGAGATACCTCCGGCCAGGTTTCGAGCGACATGCACATAGTCGACACTTTGGGAGACACCTTCGACCCGGTCCCCAGCAAGAGCCTGTTCGCGCTCAACCTCGGTGCGTCCCTCAAGCCAGGAGACCAGCTTCCCCAAGACGAGACCACGGCGGCCAACGGGCCGATCGAGGGCGCGATGGTCCTGTTCCGCATCGATGGCTCGGCTATCCAGGACCGCCCGCTGACGCTGCACATCGCCTCGCCGGATGGCTCGACCGGCGAAGTCGAGCTTGACCTCTGACACCGTCCTCCGGGTCGCCCTCGTCGTCGCCGGGATCGCGGCGTTCGTCGTCGTCCTGGGGGTCTTCGGAGCGGGCGTCAGGGTCGCCTGCCTGGTCCTGATCGCCCTTGCGACACTCGTCGCATTGCCGCTGCGCCCACGCGACGGGGGCGGGTGGTGGTGGATCCTCGCGGGTGGGGCGGCCGCCTCGATCGCGGGCGCCATCATCGCCCAGCCGTCGCCGACCCTCGGGGGCCTGATCGCGCTGCTCGGCGGCATCGCGGTGATCATCGGCGCGGCGGTGGGGTTTCCCACCCAGGGGGAGTAGGGAGAGGCCCGGCGGCCCGGTCGCGCCAGCGGGCTGAGACAGGCCCAAACCCACACTCGATCGCGGGCGCCGCCCTACCTGGCCCTGCACCCCTAGCTCACCCCGAACGCCGAGGCCATCACGCTGCGCACGATCGGGGCCGCGACGTCGCCGCCGGCGCCACTCGCGTTCACCACCATCGCTCCCACTGCGAGCTTGGGATCCGTCGCGGGTGCGAACGCGGTGAACCAGGCGTCCACCCGCTGGGCCCCCTCGCCCACGCGCCCGCCGGTCACCGGGCCGAGCTCCGCGGTGCCGGTCTTTCCCGCTACCTGAATCCCGGGCAGGGCGGCGGCGGTGCCCGTTCCGCTGGTGACCACGCCGATCATCAGCGAGCGCATGGTCGAGGTGATGTCGCTCGAGGTGACGCGGACGGGTTTCGCGTCCGCGCGCAGCGATCGATCCGTGACCAACCTGGTTGGCTCGCGCACGCCGCCATTGGCGATCGCCTGGGAGACCGACGCCATCTCGAGGGGAGTCGCCAGGACCTCGCCCTGGCCGATCGCGGTCACGCCGAGGTCGACGTCGCTCGGAATCGACTTCGGAAGGGTGCTCTCCGGGACCCCGGCGGCCTTGAGCGCCCGTTCCTCGTACAGGCTCGGGGGTGAGTTGAACCCATACTTCTCCGCGGTATCGACCAACCGCTCGGATCCGACCTTGGGGCCCAGCGGGACGAAGACGCTGTTGCAGGATTCCGCGAATGCCTCGGGAAACGTGCCGCCGCAGGCCTCGCCGTTCGCGTTCTCTATCTCCCGGCCGCCGACGGTCGTCGATGTCTGGATCGGGAATGTGTCGCTCAGCTTCACCGCCCCGGTCTCGAGGGCGGCCGTCGTCGTGATGAGCTTGAAGGTGGAGCCGGGAGGCTGCGGGCCCGAGAACGCGATGCCGGCCACGGCGCGGACGGAGCCGTCGTCGGCATCCAGCACCGCAACCCCGCCGTACGTGGCACCGAGTGCCGCGACCGCCGCCTGCTGCAGGTCGGGGTCGATGGTCGTGTGCACCGACTTGCCGGGGATGGGCTCGGAGGCCGCGAGGGTGCGGCCCGCCGCTGCGACCTTGCCGCCGCTGGACGGAAGCGCTACGAGCTCGCCACCGGGATGGCCCGCGAGCCGGGTGTCGAAGGCGAGCTCGAGCCCGCTCGTCCCGGTGGGGTAGCCCGCTGGAAAGCCGAGGCGCTCGAGCGCGGGCTCCTGTTTGTGGTGCGGCGTCGAGACGCTTCCCGCGATGGCGGACGCGGCGGTTCCGAGGGGGGAGGAGCGCGCCGTGGCTGGGCCCTCGGCCAGGGGCGTGCCGTCGTCGGCCAGGATTGGCGCGCGTTTGGGTACGGTCGTGTGCCTGACAAGCTGTTCGTCGTCGCGCAGTCCCGGAAAGACCAGGTTGGGCTTCCAGTCAACCTTCCCGCCGTCGAGCGGCAGCACGAGGTCGCGCTGGATGTCGCCAAAGGCGTGGGTCCTCAGGGTGACCGGCACCGCGGCTGCGGACCCGCCAGTATTCGACTCCGACGCCTCGCCGGCCTCGACCTGCTTGACGGTCGCCGTGTCCTCGGCCTTTTCGTAGGCAGCTGTGAAGTCATCGAGCGTGTACTGCCGCGCGGACGCCGGTGAGATCTGCCCGTACATGGTGCGGAAGTCCTGGCTCGCCCAGGCATCCACGAAGCTCTGGGCGCTGCCGAGATCGGCTTGGTCGGCGCCCCGGATCGCGCCGGCAACGAACGCCGCCAGACCCAGCAGGGCGATCGGAAGCGCGCGGGTGAGAAGGCGCCGCCGCCGCGCCGCCTGGGGACCAAAGGTGCTCAAGCCGGTACAAAGCTACCCGCAGTGAACCTGGTTGATGCAGGCATCATCGTCTTCGCCCTCGCGTTCGCAGCGATCGGATACGAGCGTGGGCTGGTGTCGAGCGCGCTCCCGCTCGCGGGCTTCGTGCTGGGGGCGATCATCGGCGGAAGGCTCGGGCCGGTGCTGCTCGCGGAGGGCGGGGAGTCGCCCTACGCGCCCCTCGTCACGGTCGTCTGCGGCCTGATCGTCGGCACCGCGGCCGCGGTGATCATGGAGGGAGTTGCGGAGGCGGTCAGGCTCCGATTCATCCCGCGCGGGGGCGCGCTGGGGCAGATCGACGGCGTGGCCGGAGCGATTTTGCTAAGCGCTCTTGGTCTGCTGCTGGCGTGGGCCTTCGGGGCGGCTGCGCTGAACGTGCCCGGACCGGGCGACCGCGGCCTGCGCGACGCGCTTCAGCAGTCCAAGGTCCTCGGCGCGCTCAACGACGTGCTGCCGCCGAGCGGCCCGATCCTGAATCTGCTGCGCCACGTGGATCCGGTGCCGTCGGTCTCCGGCCCCGAGGCGAGAGTGCCTGCACCCACTGCGGCGATCGCCCACGATCCGGACGTGCGACGCGCCGGCGAGAGCGTCGTGAAGGTCCTGGGTTCGGCGTGCGGCCTCGGGATCGAGGGGTCGGGCTGGGTGGGCGGACGGGACCTCGTCATCACCAACGCCCATGTGGTCGCGGGGGAGGACTCGACGACCGTGACGACACAGGTCGGTGATGAATTGGACGCCGCGGCAGTCCACTACGACCCGCGCAACGACCTGGCGATCCTGCGCGTCCCAGGGCTCGGCCTGCCCCCGCTCGGGCTCGACCCCGACGCCTCGTCCGGCACATCCGCCGCCGTGCTCGGCTACCCCGAGAACGGCCCGTTCGCGGTCGCTCCGGCGCGGTTGGGAAGCACGGAGACGGTGATCAGCCAGGACTCGTACGGGCGAGGGCCGATTCAGCGCCTGATGACGTCCTTCCGCGGCTCGGTCCGAAGCGGAAACTCCGGGGGCCCGGTGATAGATGCCACCGGGAACGTCCTCACGACCGTCTTCGCCGCGGCCAAGAGCCACGGACCGGTGGGCGGTCTCGGAGTACCGGACAGCGTCGTCGACAACGCCCTGTCCGGGCCGCTTCGCCCGAGCGGCACCGGACCGTGCGCGGCGTAGCGGCGGCGCGGACGAGATCCGCCCGAGCCCGCCCGCCGCCTTCTGTACTCTGGATCGCGGGTGCAATCAGGGCCTTCGCAAGCCGAACGCCGCCGTGCGCGGCCTCGGGGCAAGCCGGTGCGCGTGTCCCCCGACTTCCATCAGGCGGTCGAGCTGATCGGCAAGCGTTGGACGGGAGTGATCGTCTGGGCGCTTTCAGAGCGCGAGCACTACTTCGCCGAGCTGACCCAGGTGGTCCCGGGGCTGTCGGACCGCCTGCTGTCGCGGCGACTTCGCGAGCTCGAGGCGGAGGGTCTCGTCGAGCGCAACGTGCACGCGGAGACGCCACCGCGGGTCTCCTACGCCCTCACCGAGAAGGGCAGGGGGCTTCGTCCCGCGATCCGCGAGCTGCGCGCGTGGGCCCAGCGCTGGAACGGTGCCCGGTCCTGACGGCGCCCGCGGCTACCAGTCGCGTGGATTGCCCGGTGGGATCTCGTCGTGTACGAGCACGGCCTCGATGACCTCGACCGGGGTCGCGCCGGTCGTCTCGCGGAAGAGCTCCAGCTGGTCCGGACCGAGCGCGCTGAAGCCCGCCTCCACCGCCCGCAGGTAGGGCGCGAGGATCACCGCCCCAGGTGGCGGGGTCGGGGCGAAGTTCTCCGGCTTGGCCGCGAAGGAGACCACCCGTTCCAAAGCGAGGGATTCATCGCCGGCGCGCACCGCCTCGGTGACGTCGACCCGCCGGTAGCGGATCTCGCGGGCGTCGAGGCGGTCGAGCTCGGCCTCGGATAACCCGATCAGAACCCCGTTCGGCCCCGGGGCCGCGCCGTCGGGCTGGATGTTCAGCCCGAGGCAGTGGGTGGGCACCGCGCCCGTCTCGGCATGCGCGAAGGTCTTCTCCGTGGCCCGGTTGTCGCGCACCTGCGACCAGCGGCGCCGCCAGCCAGCGAGCCGGACGATACCGGCGTGGTCGACCGGCCTTCCGAGTGTCGTCTCCGCGCTCGGGACGCTGACGAGCGAGCCGTATGCGAATAGCGCGACGCGGGCGCTCACGCCGCCCGTGCCCACTGGGGCTTCCACGCCGGAGCCCCGCAGAGCCGTGCCGCCGCCGGGCATCCGTGGCACAGGGCGAGGTGAGGGGAGTCGGTGCGAGCGAACTCGCCCGCGCGAATTCGGGCGATGAGCGCCTCGATCCGTTCGCGCGCCACCCCCAGGCGCGAGTCGTCATAGCTCTCAACGACGGTCCGCTCGGGATCCTCGAGGAAGCAGTACGCGGCCCTGATGGGCTCGGAGCCAACACGGCCGGCGCGCGCCACCGCCAGCGCGTAGACGTCGCGCTGGATCTCGTAGCGGGCGGCCAACTCAGTTGGATCAGCTCCGGCCACCGCGTCCGTCTTGTAATCGACGACCAGCGGGCCGTCGGCCATCTCGGCGAGCAGGTCGATCTTCCCCCGTACGATCGTGCCTCCGAGATCGAGCAGGAACGGGACCTCCGGACGGACGCGAACGCCGTCGCCGCGCAGCGTCGCCGCCAGGCCGGACGCGAGCCAGCCGTTCACGAGCGTCGTCACGCGCTCACGGGCCGCCGTGTCACCGACGATCCGCTCCCGGGCCAGCAGGCGCTCCACCTCGTCCTCCGCCGGGTCGCCCCACGACCTTCGCGCTGCGGCCTCGAGGAGCGCGTGGACCGCGCTCCCGATCGCGAGGGATCGCTCGCGCGGTCCCAGCGAGGGATCGAGCAGCTCGTCGACCTCGCGCCCGGCTTCCGGCTCGGGTACGCCGTCGGCGCCACCGGCCTCTGCGGGCGAGCCAAGGCCCAGGATCCGCTCGACATAGAAGCGGTATCCGCAGCCGGCGTAGCCGGCGAGAGCGGAGTAGGAGAGGTGGCCGGCGCCCTGGGGCGACGGAGTGCCGGCCAGGAGCGGCGCCGAGGGCCCGCCTGCAACGGGCAGCGGTTCCGTGGCACCCTCGAAGCGCATCCGCAGCCGTTTCGCGCGCTCACCACCGGCACGCTGAACCTGGACACGCATCCGCGGCGGGGGCCCGCCGGCATCGCCACCCCCGACCCGGGGCGCATGGGGAATCTCGAGCTCACCGTCCTCTCCGGTCCAGCCGTGCTCCCGCAGCGCGGGCAGCAACACCTGGAGCACCGAGTGCGAGCGCCGCAGCGACTCCGGGGAATCGTCCGCGGGCAGGTTGCAGGAGCCGCTTAGGATCAGGCGCTCCTGCGCTCGGGTCGCGGCCACGTAGGTCAGGCGAAGGGCCTCCTCCACCTCGGCCTCCGACTCGGCATCGCAGAGCTCCACGAGCCGCCACAGCCGCAACGAGTCGCCGGCCGCGACGGGCAGGCGCATCCCGAACGGCGCTCCCGTCGGGTCGCCGACCTCGCGGAGGCGCCCGACGATGAGGTCGGGATTGGAGAAGCCCATCCCGAGGCCGCGGCCCATGTCGGCGACGGCAACGACGGGGAACTCGAGCCCCTTGGCCGCGTGGACGGTCATGACGCGCACGCCGTCGTGGCCCTCGACCTGGACGGCCGCCATGCCCTCGCGCTCGTCGCGCCGCGTGCGCTCCTCGGCGAAGTCGAGGAACCCACGCAGGTCGCGCCCGTCGTGTTCCTCGTACTCGGCGGCGAGCCGCATGAGCTTGCGGATGTTGGCCATGCGCCGCGACCCGTCCCTCAGCTGGAGAATGGCCAAGTCGTAGCCGAACGCCGTGATCACGCGGTCGACCATGGCGTCGAGGGCGTAAAGCGGTGCCTCGGCGCGCAGGCCGATCAGAACCTTTCGAAAGCGCTCCAGCCTCTCGGCGTCTTCGTCGGGGATCCCGTCCGGCCACGACACATCGGCTATGGCCGGCCAGACATGCCGGGGGCGACCCTCGTCGTCGAGTGCCCCCTGTCGCAGCAGCCAGAGAGCGTCGGCGCTCAACCCGCACGCGGGAGAGGCGAGTGCGCCGAACAGGATCTCGTCGTCGAGCGGGTTTGCGACGACGCCCAGGAGCCGGATGGTGTCCTCCACCTGCTGCTGCGACCAGTAGCCGCGGCCCCCGACCACATAGGGAGCGAGGTCAGCCCGCGCCAGCGCCTCCTCGAACGTGTCGACGTGGGTGAACGCCCGCAAGAGGACCACCATGTCGCCTCTCTCGACTCCCTCCGATCGAAGCTCGGCCAGCCGCTGCGCCAGGAACCTAGCCTCGGCGACGTAGGCGGGATTGGTCTCGCCGGGTGGCAGCTCGAGCTCGATGTCGTCCGCGCGCCAGCCCTTGCCGGAGCGGTCACCCGCGGTGTCGGTGAGTAGAAGCTCGGCGACCGGCGGCTCGCCCGCGGTGTCTCCAGCCGCCTCCCGCCCTGCCTCGAGCGGCGCGAAGGCGTCCCCGAACATGGCGCGGCCCATGAAGTCGACCGCGGCCAGCACGGCGGGGTTCGAGCGGAAGTTCCCGCGCAGCGGCAGCTCGGCGATCCGCGGATCCTCTGCCGCCGCCGCGCGCCGCTCGCGAAACACTTGGAGGTCGGCGTGGCGGAACCGGTAGATCGACTGGAACTCGTCGCCCACCACGAAGAGCCTCGCCTGCGGACCGCACAGCGCGTCGATCAGCGCCAGCTGGACTCGGTTCGTGTCCTGGAACTCGTCGACCATCACGTGGGCGAAGCGCTCTCGCCACGCCTGCGCGATTGGGCCGGACCCACGCACGAGCTCCAGGGCGCGGAGCTCCAGGTCGGTGAAATCAACCCCGGAACGCTCGAACTCGAGGAGTCTGTACTCGCGGTCGTAGGAAGCCAGGAGCGCATTGACGGTCGCGAGTCCCTCCTCGGCGCGCCGCACCTCCGACTGCGTCAGCTCGGGAGCGTCCTCGCCGTCCCGGTCGGAGCGGACGGGGCGTCCCGGGTCCGGCAGGCGCGGCGGATCCGCGCCCTGGCTCCTCAGCCGCTCGTGGATCCCGACGATCATGTCGCGGAGCCTCGGTCCGTTGAACGCCGCCGCGAATCGCGCCGCCGGCGCACCGCCGTCGCCGACCACCTGCTGCAGCGCGGCGTCGAAGGCCTGGGTCCGCAGCCGCGCCGACTCGGCCTCGTCGAGGACCCGGAAGCGCGGGTCCAGGCGAGCCGCGAGCGGGTGCGCGGCGAGCACCCGCCTGCAGAACCCGTGGATCGTGGTGATCCACGCACGCTCACCCTCGCGGGCCGAGCTGATGATGTGAAGGGCCAGCTCACGATCTCCGTTCCCCACCGCCGCGCGGGCACGCTCGATCAGGCGGCTTCGCACCCGCTGGCG
The DNA here is from genome assembly GCA_045805825.1 of Solirubrobacterales bacterium. GTDB lineage: Bacteria > Actinomycetota > Thermoleophilia > Solirubrobacterales > 70-9 > AC-56. Next base: position 24,106 of record JBJMKM010000023.1, on the reverse strand, counting down.
CAACTCGCCCGCCGCCCGGTCGGTGAACGTGAAGGCCAGGATCTCGTCGGGCTTCAGCCCGTCTTCGGTCACGCAGTCGCAGTAGCGCTCGACGAGCACGCGAGTCTTGCCGGAGCCGGCGCCGGCCTCCGTGAAGACGTCGCCATCACGGCGCTCGATTGCCGCGCGCTGCGCGTCGGTGAGCTGGATGCGCGCGAGTTCCGGGGCCGGCTGCCCATCCGGCTCCATCAGCGCCAGCTGCTGCTGCGCGCTCACGAGCCGTTTGCTCCGTCGCCGTTGCCGCCGCCGCCGCCGTCGTCCGGCCCGATCGCGCGTTCCAGGCGGCAGATCGGCTGGTAGGTGCACCACTTGGGGCAGCGGTCCTGGTTGGGCTTGCGGTCGCTCTCGCCGCGGCGCATGGCGGCCGCCCTCTCCCGCGCCGCCGCTACTCCCGCGTCGACCGTCTCCCGGACCTCATCTGGATCGAGGATGTCGGTCTTCGTGAGATCCAGGCCCTCGGTCGCCTCCTCGCTCGCGGCGACGAAGCCGCGCGGCCTCGGGTCCCCCGATCCACCCAGCTGGTAGTAGAGCCCGCCGAGCGGCTCGATGCCCCACCGGTCGCGGATCGCCTGCGCGTAGAGCTGAAGCTGGAGCTTGCCCGCCTCGGCGAGCTTCGCCCCGGCGGTGACGCTCTTCGACGTCTTGTAGTCGTAGACGATGCCGGCGCTCCCGTCGGGAGTCACGTCCACCCGGTCGATCACCCCGTGGAGCTCCAGGTCTCCGAGCTCCAGGACCGGCTTGTCGGCGTCCTCTCCCTCGCCGAAAGAGGCCTCGAGCAGAAGCGGTCGCAGGTCGCTCTCGCTGCGGCTCTCGCGCTCCAGAAGACGATCGATCTGCGCCCTCATCCGCTCCATGGCGATGCCCGCCAGGGGCCGCCCGGTGGCGAGTCCCTTTGCGCCGGCCACCTCCTCGAGCAGATCGGCGGCGCGCTCGCGCCAGAGCCCCACGTCACCGGGGCGCGGGATCCGGTCCTCGCCCGGCGGATCGCGGTAAAGCCGCTCCAGCACCTCGTGGACGATCGAACCCGTGGTGAGCGGCTCCGGCTCGGGATCCAGGCGCTGCGGGCTGAGCTCGTGGTCGACGAACCAGCGATACGGGCACTCGATCCACTTCTCGATCGTTCCGGCCCCCACCGGGTTGCGCTGCGCGAGCGCCGCGAGCACGTCCGGGATCGCGAGCGGACCCGGGAGGAGCGGGTCGCGGCGGGGCCCAATGGCCGCCAGAGCGCGGGCCAGCGCCACCTCGCTCGGGGCGTCGGCGGGTTCGAACACCACGCGATCGAGCCCCCGGACGACCTTGAGCCGCTTCTCAGCCTCGCCGGGATGCGGCCCCAGAAGATCGAGCACGTCCTCGACGAACGGCGATCGCGCCGTGGGGCGCCCCTCCTCGTCCGAGCTCCGCCACGAGAGCCACAGCCGCTCGGTTGGGCGGGCGACGCAGGAATGGAAGAGGTAGCGCTCCTCGAGTGCGGCATCGCGGCGGGCCAGCGCCGCGATGCCGAGCCGCCGCCTCCGCTCGTCGCCGAGCAGCGGGTCGGCGAACTCCGGGCCCGGGAACTCGCCGTCCTGAAGCGATGCCACGAACAGATGGCGAGCTCGCGCGGCGCGCACGCGGTAGGGGCTGAGCACCCGCACGCGGTCCTCCGTCGGGCCGCGCCAGAGCGGCACGCGGACGTCCTCCAGGGCCTGTACGGCCTCGGCGGGCGGCGGCGCCGCGCACCCCGGCAGCTCGTCGAGCGCCGCGAGCTCCTCGAGCGTCGCCGCCGCGACCTCGGCGGCGCGTGCCTCGAGCGGCTCGAATGGAACGAGGTTCTCGCCCTCCGCCGCCCCGGACACATCGGTCGGCTCAAGGCCCCTGTGAGGGTCCTCGGCCAGCCGGCGCGCCTCGGCGGCGAGCGAGCGAAGCCACGAGGCCCGATCGCGGCGATCGCGCGTCCTGCCGAGAGCGCCCGGGGGTCCCTTCCAGCCGGCGATGGCCTCATCGACGGTCTGCAGGCCCTCGCGCCGGACCCGGCGCTCGACCCAATCGGCGATGGACTGGCTCTCGGCTCCAGGCACGGCCCGCAGGAAGTCGAGCAGGTGCTCGACGCCCGCCTCACCGGGCGAGCAGCGGCCGAGCGCGAGGATCCCCCGCCCGACGGCGGTGCCGGATAGCGGGACCGTCCCCTCCACGGCCACGGGTATCCCGAGCCCCGCCAGCACCTGGCGATAGAGCGACCCGTGCGCATCGGGACGCCGAAGGACGACGACGATGTCGTCCGGCGCAACTCCATCCGCCAGCAGGCGAGCGATCTCGCCGCCCACCGCCTCCGCCTCGCCTCGCTCGCCGGCGCACTCCAGGAGGGCGAGGCCGTCGTCGGGCTCGACGAGGGACTCGGGAAGCGCGAACAGTCCCCGATCGAGCGCGCGCAGGGTGGCGCTACCCGTGTAGGCCGGGTCGAAGGGCAGCTCCGCGGCGAGCTCGGCTCCCAGCTCGTCACGGAGCTGCGCCATGAGCGTCGCGCGCGCCGCCAGGGCGTCGTTGTCCTCGTACGTCACGGCCACGGTGACGTCGATCGCGGCCCCGAGGGCGCTCAGCAGGTCGAGCTGTTCCTCCGTCAGATCGTCGAACCCGTACACGAGCACGGGCCGCGAGCCCCAGGCATCCGGCCGCTCGCGAAGGCTCCTCGCCGCGGCGGTCGCCGCCGAATGGGCGTCATCCCGTCCGGCCGCGTCCCGGCGCCGAACGTACTCGGCGTAGAGGCTCGCGATCTCGGCCTCATACTCGCCCCCATCGACTTCCCGGGCGGCCCGCGCGAGCTCATCCGGGCTGACAAGCCCTGCCTGAAGCTCTCCGATCAGGCGCTCGAGGGCGGGCGCGAAGCCCGGCTGCCGGGAGGGCCCCGCCAGCAGCCGCACCTGGGCATCCGCGGCGGCGCTTCGCACGAGCGCGAGTCGCTGCGCATCCGACAGGATCGGGCGCAATGGCGCTCCGGTGGCGGCCGCCACCTCATCGCGCAGGCGATGGAAGGTGCTGATCGCCGCGCCGAGGAGGGCGCCTCCGCTCGCGCACAGCTCACGCTCGAACCGGGCGGCGTCGTCGGCCGTTGGCACGACCAGAACCGGCTCGGAAGCCAGCGCCGCGGTAAGGCGCTTCCGGATTGCCCCCGCACGCCCCGAGTTCGGCGGCCCCACGATTACCGAGATCGACATCCGTTCCCAGCATAGGTCCGGGTTCGGCGAAGGTTCCGTCGGATGGCGGGTCTATCTTCGCCCGGCTATGCCGATCTGCTTCATCGACCCAGCCGACGCCATCAGGGCCATCGCGGACTCCGTCGGCCGGGAGGCCCGGCGACAGCTGCTGGGCGAGGCCGTCCGTGCGTGGGTCGACGAGATCCCGGACGACGAGCTCGAGGCGCACTACGCGCGGGCGATCGCCGAGCTCGACGACCACGACATCTCGATGCTCGCGGCGTGGCACGCGTCGATGGACGTAGGCCACCCGGTGCCGAATCGTGACTTCCTGATGGGCGCCTTCCCGTCGCTGGGCCAGCACCGTCGCGAGGCGCTCAAGCTGGCTGCGGGCTTCCGGGGCGAGGAGGCCGTCGATGCCGGCGTCACCGAGGAGCGGGCCCTCGAGACCGTCCTCGACTGGCTCTCGCCACCCAGGCTCATGGAGCTCGCAGCGGAGGCGCTTGAGCTCTACGTCTGGGACCGCATCGGCTCCGACAACTAGCCCGAGCCTGATCCGTCCAGCGCCGCCTCGATCTCGGGGATCGCCTGATCGTTCGACTGGAAGTGGACCGTCTGCATGCCGAGGTCTCGCGCTGCCTCGATGTTGACCTCGACGTCGTCTACGAACAGGCAGTCGACGGCCCCGATTCCGTCGCCCAGGCGCTCCACGGTCAGCTCGTAGATCCCGGACTCAGGCTTTCTCATGCCGACGAACGCCGAATCCACCACGAGCTCGAAGATCTCGTCGACCGGGAGCATCGCCCGCCACAGCGGCTCCCACTCGCGGATGTTGTTGGTCAGAAGCGCCATCCGGAACCCGCTTTCCTTCGCGCGGCGCATCACGCCGATCATCGGCTCGTTCACCTCGAGCGCGTCGAAGTAGATCTCGCTGAATCGGCTCAGCTGGGGCCGGTGACCCAGCTCCGGCTCGAGCTCGCGGGACAGGTTCTCCAGGAAGTCCGCCTCCGAGATCAGCCCTCGCTCCAGCTCGAACAGCGGATGCTCGCCCTCATGCTCGGCGATTCGCTGCATCGCGCGGCCGAGCGTCCCGGGCTCGATTCCGATCTCGTCCTGGAGGGCCATGAACGAGCCGAGGAGGGGCGTGGTGAGCACGCCGCCGAAGTCCGAGATGACCGCTTTGACCGCCACCGTTGTGCTCAGCCCGGGCGGAGCGTCTCGTAGGTTCCGCGACCGCCGACGCCATCGAGGCGCAGAGCCATGGGCACCATCTCGCGCTCCTCGCGGAGCTCCTCGGTCGGCTCGCGGTCCGCCGCGATTCGAAGCGGTGGCAAATCGGAGTCCGGCCATAGCTCGATGCCCAGTCTGCGCGGGCGGCGCGCGGCGTCGTATTCGACCGAGACGAGCGCGTCCGAGGTGTCGGTCTGATTCCCCTCGGCGTCCACGAACCGCGCGGCGAGGACATCGTCCCCGTGTCCGTTCGCGTTCCTGGGGCGGATGGCCGCGACTCCTAGGACAGCCCCGTCCTCGAACGCCGCGGAGACCAGCCTGATCCCCTCCAGCCGGCCCCAATCCGGCTCCGAAGCGACCACCCATGTCTCTCCCACATCCGGGCTCCACCGTAGCCGTACCTCCGAGCCGGCGACGGCCAGCGAGGTGTCCTGCGGGTCAGCCGTCGCCATCGCCGCTGGGGCGGGGGAGCCTGGGCTCGGGCTCGCTTACCTCACGCGCGCTGCCCTCGTAGTCGTAGCTCTCCGGGGATCCGGGGCGCTGGCGGTAGCGATTGTGAGCTCGGGACCCCCACTGGGCCGTGCGGACCACGATGGCCGCGCGCCCCAGCGCGAGCTTGCTCACCAGGCCGCGGAACATCGCCCTGCTTACGGGGATCAAGAGCAGGAGGCCGATGGCGTCGGTGATGAATCCGGGGGCCAGGAGGAACGCACCGCCGACGATCACCATCGCGCCGTCGAAGACCTCGCGAGCCGGGATCTTGCCGGCGGCCAGCGCCTCGTTGAACCGCCGCCACGCCGCTCTGCCCTGATGTCGCAGCAGCGCCGCACCCAGGAAGCCATCGAGGATGAGAAGGCCGATCGTGGGCAGCACGCCGATCGCCTCGCCGACCTTGATGATCACGTAGATCTCGGCGACGGGCAGGACGATGAAGATGAGGACCAGCAGCAGTGCCATGCGTGACTGGAAGCGTAGTGAGCGCCCCTCGCTACGATGCCCGTATGGCCGATGGCGACACCGCAACGCTCACCGAGGACGACGTCTACGAGGCTCTCGAGGAGGTCATCGACCCCGAGCTCGGGCTCGACTTCGTCTCGCTGGGGCTCGTCTACGACGTCGAGATCAAGGACGCCGACGTGTACGTCACCTTCACGCTCACCTATCCGGGCTGCCCGATCGGGCCGCAGGTCTCCGAGCAGATGAAGGAATTCGTGGGCGACGTCGACGGCGTCGAGAGCGTCTATCCGAAGATGATCTTCGACCCCCCGTGGACCCCGGACATGATGTCCGAGGACGCGAAGTTCGCGCTGGGGTACTGACCGACAGCCGTCCAGGACCCTTGCCCCCGGACCCGGCGGGGCCTAAGATCGCCTCACGCCTCGCATCACCACAGCTGGACGCCTGAGGCACCGGGACAAGGAGGAAGAGGCCGGACGAATCCCGCGGCCCAAACTCACCGGGCGGATCCGCGATGCCCTCGCCTCGGGCGACCTGATCCTCACCGCCGGCGCGGGGTCCGGCAAGACGACCGCCCTCGAGCTGGCACTCGAGGAGCTGCCAGCGCCTGCCGCATGGATCGGCTGCTCCGACAACGAGCGGGGCCCACGCGTGCTCCTGCTGCGGATCGTCCGCGCGATCGCGGCCGCGGCGCCGGGTGCCTCGGACGCGCTCGCGGAGCGTCTCGCCCGCGGCGCTCAGCAGTTCGATCCCCTGGAGGCCATGCACGAGCTCATCTGGGAGGCGGCACGGCTGTTGGTCGAGCCGGTGGTGCTGGTGATCGACGACGCGGAGCACCTGGACGGAGCCGACGAGTCGCTGCGCCTGCTGGGCATGCTCCTGAGGGCCGAGCAGACCTCGCTCCGTGTCGCGGTGGCGACCAGGCGACCGCTCGAGCTGCGCGTCGCAAGACCGCGAGCGGCCGGTCGGTTGAAGGAGATCTCGACCGCGGACCTCGTCTTCTCCTCCGAGGAGTGCGCCGACCTCCTGCGCGAGCGAACTCGGGTTGACCCCTCACCGGACGATGTCGAGGAGGTCATGCGGGCGACCGAGGGATGGCCGCTCGGGATCGCGCTCGTCGCCGCGTTGGCTGAGCGTCAGGGTGAGGCGAGTCGCCTCGGGCCGCTCGATGACCTGGGCTCCACGCCCGACGTGCGCTCGTATCTGTCCGAGGAGCTCCTCGACTCGCTCGAAGCGGGGCTCCGCGAGGCGGCCATCGAGTCGAGCGTCGGGAAGGCGGTCACCCCGGAGCTCATACGCGCGTTAGGCCTGCCCGGTGATTTCCGCGATCGCATCGAGCGAGCCGGTGTTCTGGTGCGCCGCACCGATGACGGCCAGGGATTTGCCTACCACCCGCTGGTCCGGGAGCTTTTGGTGGAGCGACTCCAGGCCGAGCGGACCGACGACGACCAGCGGCGCCTACACGCTGCCGCCGCCGTTGCCGACGCGGACGCGGGTGACGCGAGCGGCGCCATCGGCCACTGGCTGGCCGCCGAGAGCTGGACAGACGCCGTCTCGGCAATCGAGCGCGAGGGCCCCCGCCTGCTCCGGACGTCGCCTGAGCTGTTGTCGCAATGGATCTCTGCGCTGCCGGGGGAGGTGCAGGAGCTTCCGACAATTCAGATGCTCGAGGGCCAGCTTGAGTGGGGCGCGGGGCAGCACGAACGCGCACTTGGGCCCCTGCGGTCTGCGGTTGCCGGCTACCGCGAGGCCGGTGACTCCGAACGCGAATGGCTTGCCCGCTTCTTCCTCGCCCAGGCGATGTTCTCGGCCGGGCGGTTCGAGGAGATGGTCGGGCTGGCCAGCGGCTGGGATCGCCCCGACGCGCCGAAGGGCCACGTGAGAGTGGCGGGAGTCGCCTGGTACAGGGTCGTCGCGCTCACGGCGCTGGGCCGCCGCGAGGAGGCAGGGCAGCTGGCACGCCGGCTGCGGGAGGAGCCGAACGCTGCTGCCGAGTTCAAGCATCTCGCGGATTTGGCCGAGATGCTCGTCGAGCTGCCGGCCGGTCATGCCGAGGCTGTGCTGAGCGATCCGGACTCAGCGATTCGCCAGCTGGAGCGCCACGATCCGCACGGGCGTCTCGCAATCTCGCAAACGCTCACCGCGCTTGCGTATCTCGATATCGGCGCGGTCGCCCAGGCGATCCTGTGGTTCGAGCGCAGCGAACGTGAAGCCGGCAAACGCGGACTCGGGTTCGTCGCGCAGGATGCCCGTCTGAGGCGCGCCGTCCTGCTCGCGCAGCAGGGAGAGTTGGACGGCGCAGAGCTCGAGCTCGCCCGGGCCGGGTCCCATGAGGGGACGGGGTGGCGCAGCATCAGCCATCACACGTTGGACGCGTTCATCGCGGGGTCCCGTGGAGACCAGCAGGAGGCCGCAGCCGCGGCCGAGCGTGCATTGGCGCAGGTCCGCCCCGGTCCCGTGTGCTTCCGCGTGTGGGTAGCCCTGGACGTGGCGACCGCCCTCGCGGACAGCGGATCTCCCGACCTCGCGGGTACGGCGATTGCCACCGCGCGTTCGGAGCTCGATGAGCAGTATTCGGGGGCAGCCGGCCATTACCACCGCGCCCGCCTGATCGCCACGCGTGCGTGGCTGGATCACGAGGCGGGCAGGCGGGACGCGGCCTGCGACGGGCTGCGGCGTTGCTGGGAAGAGGCCGGCGACAACGCGCACCAGGTCGTCCGCGCCCACTGGCGTCAGCTGCGACCGGTCCTGTGGACGGCGCTGGCGGACGGGGCGATCGAACTCGCCACTGTGGTACCGGCGCTGGAGCGCGCTCTGCCCCGTGGCGAGGCCCTGATCGCATTCACAGACCACCCCGAGCCGGCGGTCCGGCAGGCGGCATTGTCGGCGGCGCTCGCCTCGAATCACCCCGCCGTCCTGTCGCGACTAACCGAGCTCGCCGAGGACCCGGACCCGCAGATCGCCTCGGGCGTCGTCGCGACCCGCGATCGGCTGCGTCGCTCACCCCCGCCGGTCAGGTTCGCACTTCTCGGGCGCTTTCGCATAACGCGCGCCGGCTGGGAAGTCGGCCGTGGGAGTTGGGGTCGCCCGGTAGACGCGCGGTTGGTCCGGTTCCTACTCTTGCAAGAGGGCGAGCTGATCCCCGAGGACCTGATCTTCGAGGGGCTCTGGGCGGGCCAATCCCCGGCGAGCGCGCGACGCAGCCTGCACGTGGCGGTCTCGCGGGCGCGTCGCGTACTGGACCTTTCGGGCGTCGGGATGAGCATGATCGAGAGCGAGGGTCACGCCTATCGCCTGAACCTGGATCGGGCCTCGGTCGATGCGAAGGAGTTCACGGCCGCGGTCGATGCCGCGCTCGACCCGGGGGGGCACGACAGGGCCGACCTGCTCGAACGGGCTCGCTCGCTGTGGACAGGCGAACCATTGCCGGAGGAGCGCTACTCGGATTGGGCGACCGCCTACCGCGAGCGGCTGATCGACCGTTACATCGCGGTGCTCACGGAGCTCGTCGAGCTCCACGGTGAGGGAGGGCACCATGCCCGCGCCGCGGACTTCGCCCGCGAGCTCGTCGGCATCGACCCGCTGAACGAGGGCGCGCACCGAGCGCTGATGCTGGCGTACGCGCGCGCCGGGCGACCCGGGCACGCGCTGCGTCAGTACCTCGAGTGCCGTCGGGCGCTGGTCGAGGACCTGGGCGTCGAGCCGGCCGACGCGACCTCGGGACTCCAGGCACGCATCCTTGCCGGCGAGAGCGTCTAGATCCGCGCGATAAGCGTTTGATAACCGGCGCCGCGTACGGTCGGCGCCGGAGCATGAAGCTTGGGTATGGACACCGGCGGGCAATGAAGCGCCTCGGGATCGCTTTGGCGGTAGTAGCCGGATGGCTCGCGCTGACGGCCGCCGCCGCCTCGGCGGACGGCGACATCTACGAGCGGTCCGAGAACTGCAATCCCGGGCCGACCTGCGCTGACTACGACCTGGTCTATGCCGGGGACGGCGCGAACAACATCATCTTCATCCAGCGGCTCTCCGGTCCCTCGGGGCCCTATTGGGACTTCCTCGACGGCGGGGGCGGCGAGATCACGGGCTTCTATTCGATCTGCTCCCGGGTATCGCCGGAAGAGGTGACCTGTCCCACGACGTGGGACTACTCCGCGACGGAGCATGCCGTCTTCGATGTCGATGCCGAGGTCCACGGCGGCACGGACACGGTCGACATGAGGAGCCCGCGGCCGACCTACATCCAGGGCGGAGCGGGTTCGGACGTCCTGAAGGGCGGCAGCTCCGACGACACGATCCTCGGCGATTCGGACTTCGGAGCCCCCGCGCCGGATGGAAACGACTTCATCGACGGCAGGGGAGGCGCCGACTACATGCGCGGCGACGGGGGCGACGGCGACACCGTCTCCTATGCCTCGCGATCGACCCCCGTCTTCGCTTCGATCGACGGCGTCGCGAACGATGGCGGCTCTGGTGAAGGGGACAACATCGTCACTGACGTCGAGAACCTGAACGGCAGCCAGGGCAATGACCTGTTGACCGGGAACGCGTCGGCCAACATCCTCACCGGGAACTCGGGAAACAACACGCTCGTCGGCCTCGGGAGCAACGACACGCTCCAAGGCGGTGACGGGATCGACGACCTCCAGGGCAGCGACGGGAATGACTCCATGACGGGTGGCCTCGGGCAGGACACGCTTCGGGGCGGCAACAACGACGACGCGATGAGCGGAGGCGCCGACGGCGACACGTTCATGGGCGGCCCCGGTGCCGACGACATGTCGGGCGGAGGGGGGAGCGATTCCGCCGACTACTCGGCCTCGGTCACGCCGCTGTCGGTGACCGCGGACGATGGGGCGAACGACGGCGCCGCCGGCGAGGGCGACAACGTCCACTCCGACATCGAGATCCTCCACGGCGGACAGGCAAACGACACACTCGTCCCGAAGACGGACGATTCGGTGCCCGGCGAGGTCTGGGGCGGGCCCGGCAACGACACCCTCTTCGGCGGCGGCCAGGCGAGCAACGACCGGCTCGAGGGCGAGGACGGCAACGACACTCTCGATGGCCGCTGGGGGGCCGACATCATGAACGGCGGTGCGGGGATCGACACGGTCGACTACAGGGGACACGAGGCGGACCCCGGTGACGGGAGCCTCGTCGGAGTCAACAGCATCCCGGACGGGATCGACAACGACGGCAGCGGCTATATCGACGCCAACTTCGGCGGGCCCGGTCCCAGCCATGACAACGTGGGCTCCGACATCGAGAACGTCATCGGCTCCGAGGGACCCGACAACATCTTTGGGACCGTGGCCTCGAACCGGCTCGAGGGTCGCGGCGGAGCCGACGACCTTCACGGCGATGCCGGCAACGACACCATCGACGGCGGCATTGGGCCGGACAGCATCGACGGCGGCGCCGACGTCGACACGGCGACCTACGCGTCGCGCACCGCGAACGTCCGCGTCACGATCGGCGGCGGCGCGGACGACGGCGAGGTGGCGGCGAGCGAGGGCGACAACGTCACCAGCACGATCGAGAACGCCCAGGGTGGGGGCGGAGCGGACACCCTTAGAGGAACCGCGGCCGCGAACCTGCTGAACGGGGGTCCCGGAAACGACACCCTCAACGGCAGGCTCGGGGCGGACATCCTCAACGGCCAGGACGGGATTGACACGATGACCTACGCCGACCGGACAGCGGCGGTGGCAGTCTCGCTCGACGGAACGGCCAACGACGGCGCAGATCCGGACGGAGACGGGAAGTCGACGTCGGCCGAGGAGGGGGATCGTGACCGCAACGTCGAGAACGCCGAGGGAGGGACCGGCGACGACATCCTGCGGGCCCCGGTGGCGAACGCGGTCGCGAACCTGCTCCGCGGCCTCGCCGGCGACGACAGGCTGAACGCTCGCGAGGGCACGGCGACGCACGACACGCTGGACTGCGGGGTGGGTGCAGGCGACCGGTTCGCCAAGGATCCGAGCGATACGCAGGCAGGTTGCGAGATCGCCCTTCCGTGACCGTCGGCCGCCACCTCCGATCAAGCGTTGCCGCCCTCGTGGCACTCTTCCTCGCGCTCGCCGGCACCGCCTCGGCCGCCGTTGCGCCTCCCAATTCCGTCGTCTCCTCCTCGATCAAGGACGGCGAGGTGAAGAACCCGGACCTCGGAACGAGGTCGGTCACCGCGGCCAAGGTCGTCCCGGACACTCTCACCGCGACCCAGATCAAGGAGTCCACGCTCGACTTCACCGTGCTCCAGAAGCGGATCGCTGGATTTTGCCCGATCGGCAAGGCGGTCCGTCTCATCAGGCAGGACGGGTCCGTCGCCTGCCAGAAGGTCCCAGGAGGGACGGTGAAGTCGGTCGCCACCGGAACGGGCCTGTCGGGAGGGCCGATCACGACGTCCGGCACGATCCAGCTCGTCCCGGCCTTTCGCCTGCCCCAGGCCTGCTCGAACGGCCAAGTGGCAAAGTGGAACGGCTCCAGTTGGGCCTGCGGTGACGCCGGTGGGGTCGCCGGCTGGAGCCTTAGCGGCAATGCGGGCACCAGCGCCTCGAACTTCCTCGGCACGACTGACAGCCAGCCCTTGAACCTGCGCGTCAACGACGCCCGGGCCCTGCGCTTGGAGCCCGCCTCCGACGGCACCAACCAAAGCCCGAACGTGATCGGTGGGATCGCCGACAACGCGGTTACTCCGGGTGTCCATGCGGCGACGATCGCGGGTGGCGGACGCGGGGACGCTGCGGATGCGGCAAGCGCTAATCGGGTCACCGACAACGAGGGAACCGTTGGCGGCGGTGCGAACAACCAGGCCGGTGACGGGGCCGGAACGCTGTCCGACCGACCGGGAGCGACTGTGGGGGGCGGCCTCGGGAACACCGCCGGGGGCGAGCACGCCACCATCGGTGGAGGCATCTTCAACACGGTCAACGGCACCAGGGCCACCGTGGCCGGCGGTCAGTTCAACGGTGCTGCCGGCAACAGCGCCACGGTGGCTGGCGGAAGTTCCAACAGTGCCTCCGGCGACCGGGCCTTCGTCGGCGCAGGAAACGGCAATCTCGCCAGCGGGCAGGGCTCCGCGGTCGGCGGCGGCGAAGGGAACCACGCCACCGGGGGTTGGGCCACGGTACCCGGAGGCAATCAGAGCACGGCCCAAGGCGATCTCAGCCTGGCCGCGGGGCTGGGAGCGCAGGCGAACGACAACGGCTCGTTCGTCTGGGCCGACTCGAATCCCTTCTTCTTCCCGTCCACGGCGCAGAACCAGTTCGACGTCCGGTCGACAGGTGGCGTCCGGCTGGTATCGGGAATCACTGCCGCGGGAAGCCCGGCATCCGGCCTCGAGCTCCCGGCAAACACGAGCGGCTGGTCGACCCTTGCGAACGGCCAGCCATTCGACATCAGGGTGAACGGCGCCCGCGGACTTCGAGTCGACCCCGCCTCCGACGGCAGCAGCAACCCGAGCCCGAACCTGATCGGCGGGAGCCCCGACAACTCAGTAAGCCCGGCCGTCTACTCGGCGACGATCGGGGGCGGTGGCAGGGACAACCCGATCAATCCGGGGAGCGCCAACCGGGTCACCGACAACCAGGGCACGGTTGCCGGCGGCGCTGACAATCAGGCGGGCAATGGTGGGGCGTCGGTTGTGGATGGGTTCGTCGCCACGGTCGGTGGCGGGCACGTGAACATCGCGAGCGGGGCCCGGTCCACCGTGGGCGGGGGGGAGCTCAATACCGCGAGCGGGGATAGCTCCACGGTGGCTGGCGGCAACGCGGGTACCGCGAGCGGGAATTGGTCCACCGTGCCCGGCGGACTCTCGAATACAGCCCTGGGCAGCATGAGCCTTGCGGCTGGCCGCAGAGCAAAGGCAAATGACCAAGGCGCGTTTGTTTGGGCCGATTCGAGCAACAGCGACTTCGCCTCAACCGCCCCCAACGAGTTCAGCGTCCGCTCGACCGGAGGCGCGCGGTTCGTCTCGGCCGTCAACGCGGGGGGCGCTCCCACCGCCGGCGTGCAACTCGCCCCCGGCGGCGGCTCGTGGTCCTCGCTCTCCGACCGGAACTCGAAGCGTGCAATCAAGCCGGTCTCCGGGCGACGGGTGCTGCGAAAGCTCGCCTCGGTTCCGGTCTCGACCTGGAGCTACCGCGCCCAGGATGACTCGATCCGCCACATCGGCCCGATGGCCCAGGACTTCTACCGCACCTTCGGAGTCGGCGAGGACCGCCGGCACATCGACTCGATCGACGCCGACGGCGTGGCGCTCGCGGCAATCAAGGGATTGAATCGGCAGCTTCGTGTAGAGCGCCGGCGTACCGCCCGTCTCCGTATGCGAGTTTCGGCGCTCGAGGACCGATGAATCGCTACACGTTCGTCATCCAGGTTCATGACGATGGCCCGTCGACGCTCGAGAACCTGAACACTCAGGAGCTGATCTCACTGCGCGACCTGGACGCGGTCGGTCCCCAGATCGAGCGGTGGCTTGCGGCTCTGCACAACACGCCGAGCTCGACCAACGGGCCGACCGTGATCAGCCGGCCGGATCAGGATCGCTCGCGGTCACCGGCGCCGGAGTGAGCGCGGCCGCCGAGATCACCAGCGCGAACGCGAGGACCCGTACCACCACGCCCAGCGAGGTGTCCGGCATCGGCTCGCCGAACACGATCGGTCCCGCGGCGATCGTGAACAGGTTCGCGGCGACGCTCGTGACCGCGATCACCGGCACCGCCTTGCCGATCTGAAGGCTTCGCGCCGAGACGACGAGGCCGGCGAAAGACGCCAGCGCGATCACGGCGGTCAGCGGATTTGCCAGCACCGCCCCCGCGCCGTCGCCCAGGTGATCGCTCAGCGCCTTGATGGACGTATCGGATGCTGCCCAGAACAGCCCGGCCGAGGCGCCGAGGAGGACGCCCGAGTGGGGCCCGGACCGGCCCGCGACCGCGACGGCGAACGCCCCCGCGACCAGCGCGCCGACCCAGGGGATCAGCCGGGTGAGCTCGTAGGAGGAGTGGGCGCTTTCGCCGGTCCCGCCGATCGTCGCCGCCAGGAAGGCGAGCCCCAGCGCGGCCATCCCCACGCCGATCCACTCGCGCCGGGTCACGCGATGTGCGAACAGCCGGTCCGCGGTGACCGTCAGCAGGACGAGACCGCCGGCGATCACCGACTGGACCAGCGAGATCGGAGCCAGCGCGAGTGCTCCGACGTGGAGGCCCCACGATCCGGTGGCGATGACGATGCCCAGGACGTACCAGCCCGATCGAAAGAGGGCGAGCGAGGTGCGGATCGGCCGCCGCAGCTCAACGGGGGGCGACTCAACCGCGCCGCGGTGCTTGTACAGGAACCCAACGACCGAGGCGAACGCGGTCGCGAGCGCGAGCAGCAGGCCGACCTGCACGGAGAGGCTCATCGCGGCGAGGTTAGAGAGGCTGTTGCCTACGCCACGCTCGGCGGCGGATCGTCGTCGACCGTGGGGTCGGCGGACGCAAGCTGCTGCTCGACCTCGCGGTCGAGCTGGATCGCGCGAATCGCGTGTTCGTCCGGCAGCTTCTCGAGCACCTCGTGGATCACGCGGACAACACCGGGCTCGTCGTGGCCGAAATCATCGAGGAGCGAGCGCAGAGCCGTGTGCGCGATCTTGAGCTGCGCCGGGGTCAGCTCGAGGTGGTAGTGAAACTGTGTCGACTGGGAACCTTCCATAGCGATTTGCCGCTTCAAATAGTACGTGTGAGCGGGGATTCCGTGGTCTGGGCTCCCTCGACGAGCTCGGCGATCGCGCGCTCGATCCCGTCCGCGATCGCGTCGACGTCGTCCATCGCGTCGTAATCCGCGAGCAGTCCGAAGTTGACGCCGCCGTTGTAGCTCATGATCGCCACGAAGAGCGCCTGGTTGGGCGGCAGGAACCCCACCGGGAAGACGTCCTCGAGCTCGCGTCCGAGCAGGTACAGAGGCACCTGCGGGCCGGGGACGTTGGTGACGGTCAGGTTGAAGAGCCGGGTCGAGAAGTTGATCCGCGCCGCCTGCGCGAGGAGGGTCGGGGGCGCGAAGTCGTTGAAGCGCGAGATCACCTCCGCGCCGAGCGCCTGCTTGGACTGCTTGAGGTCCTTCATGGCGCCGGTGACGGCCTCGAGGCGGCGCACCGGGTCCGCGATGTAAACGGGGAGCGCCGCGCGCATGACGGCCAGCCGGTTCCCGAGCTGTCCGGCCTCGTCCTGCGAGCGGATGCTGACCGGAACCTGGGCGCGCAGCTCCAGGCCATCGGTGCGGATGCCCCGCCCGTGCAGCCAGTCCCGCAGCGCCCCCGTCACCACCGCGAGGACGACGTCGTTGACGGTGCCGCCCACCGCGTTCTTGATGCGCTTGAAGTGATCGAGGTCGCTTCGCACCCAGACATACCGGCGGTGGGAGCCGATCTCCACGTTCAGCGGCACCTTCGGCGCCGGGTTGGTGAAGTTCCACCCGACCTCGCCCACGGCCTCGACCGCGTCGCGCACCTGCTGGGCAGCCCGCTCGGGGTGCTGCAGCGCCCGCTCGACTCGCTGCGCGGCCCTCACCGGCGCTCGCAGCAGGTCCTCAGCGCCCTTGGCGACCAGCGTGGCGCCCGAGGGCTCCGGGTGGGGCACCCACGTGTCATCGGATTCGGCGGGCTCGGGAACGGGGTTCAGGTCGAACAGGACCGTCGCGATGTCGACGCCCGAGACGCCGTCGACGACGGCGTGATGGGTCTTGGTCACGACGGCGAAGCGGTTCCGCGTGAGCCCCTGGACTAGCCACAGCTCCCAGAGGGGCTTGGAGCGGTCGAGCTGCTGTGAGAACACGCGCGCCGCCATCCTGCGGAGCTGCTCCTCGGACCCGGGGGCGGGCAGAGCCGAGTGGCGGATGTGGTACTCGAGATTCAGGTTCGGGTCGTCGATCCAGAACGGGCGCCCCGTCTGCGCGGGCGGGAATGCGAGCTTCTGCCGAAACCGCGGCACGAGCTGCGCACGGCCGCGGACGTGCTCCAGGAGGTCCTCGTAGCTCGGCGCGGGCCCCTCGAAGATCATGATCGCGCCCACATGCATGTGGCTCGACGAGCTCTCGTTCGCGAGGAACGAGACGTCGGTCGAGTTCAGGCGGTCGAGGTGCTCCGGAGTCATCGCGACTACCCTAGTCGGCCGTTCGCCGGCCTTCCACTCGCAATGCCCTCCTGTTCGCCGCCGCCGTGGCCTCGGCGGCCTGCCTGGCTGCGTGCGGAAGCCATGAGCGCACGAGCGCTGAATCTCCCTTTGACGCCGCGCGAGCATTCCGTGATCTGCGGGCCCAGGTGGCGGTCGGGCCGCGGCCTTCGGGATCTCCGGCCAGCCGGCGGACGCGAGAGCTCATCGTCGATCGGTTGCGCGCTGCGGGGATCCATGACGTGCGCGTGCAGCGCCCCCACCGCAACGTGGTCGCGCGGATTCCGGGAGCGAAGCCGGGCGCGGTCGTGGTCGGTGCCCACTACGACACCAAGGACATTCCGGGCTTCGTCGGTGCGAACGACGGGGCATCGGGGGTGGCGGTGGTCCTCGAGCTGGCCCGCACGCTGCCGCCGCGGCTCGAAGGGCCCTCGATCGACCTGGTGCTGTTCGACGCCGAAGAGGCGCCGCGCGAAGCGTCCTTCGAGAGTGGGGGGGATCGGGGCAGCCGGCAGTTCGTTCGCTACGCGCGGGAAAATGGGAGAGAGGGCTCGCCGCAGCTCGCGGACATCCGGGCGATGGTCCTCTTCGACATGGTCGGCGACTGTGACCTCGACATACCGCGCGAGGCGAATTCCGATCCTGATCTCTACGGCGCCTTCGCGGACGCAGCGGACCGGCAATCGGGGTCGGAAGCGCCGTTCGGCGGCGAGGCGGCCGGCATTCTCGACGACCACACACCCTTTCTCCAGGCGGGCGTTCCCGCGGTCGACCTGATCGATTTCGACTACGGACCCGGCCCCTCACCGGGTGCCTGGTGGCACACCCGGGCGGATGATCTGAGCCGCGTGTGTGCGCGCAGTCTGGGCGCGGTTGGGGCACCGGCCCTCGCGGCCCTGCCGGGAATTCGCTAGTGCCCCGGCGCACTTGCGCGATGAAGCCCGCCAGTACCCTTTAGGGCCATGGCGGCCCCTTCCGAAGCCCTTGCTCGTTCGGTGCCGAAGCGCATCCTGCTCGCGGCCCCGCGCGGCTACTGCGCTGGCGTCGATCGCGCCGTGCAGGCGGTCGAGCAGGCGCTGGAGCTGAATGGCGCGCCGGTCTACGTCCGTAAGGAGATCGTCCACAACAAGCACGTGGTCAAGCAGCTCGCGAAGCGCGGGGCGATCTTCGTCGAGGAGGAGACGGAGGTGCCCGAGGGCGAGGTCGTCGTCTTCTCGGCGCACGGCGTGGCGCCCACAGTCCATGAGAACTCGCGCGACCGCCAGCTGCGCACGATCGACGCCACGTGTCCTCTGGTGACCAAGGTGCACGTCGAGGCGCGAAAGTTCGCCCAACAGGGCTACACGATCATCCTCGTCGGACACGAGGGCCACGAGGAGGTCGAGGGCACGACCGGCGAGGCGCCGGAGAACATCGTGCTCGTCCAGTCCACCGAGGAGGTGGACGCGCTCGAGCTCGAGGACCCGGACCACGTCGCCTTCATCACCCAGACGACGCTCTCCCTCGATGAGACCTCCGGGATCATCGCGCGGCTGAAGGAGAAGTTCCCGAATATCGTCGGACCCAAGTCCGATGACATCTGTTACGCCACCACCAACCGCCAGATCGCGGTGAAGGAGCTCGCCAGGGAGTGCGACCTGGTGCTGGTGATCGGCTCGGCGAACTCCTCGAACTCCAACCGCTTGGTCGAGGTCGCGCGGGAGTGCGGGGCGGAGTCCTACCTCATCGACAACTCGCTCCAGGTCGAGGAGGACTGGCTTCAGGGAGTCGAGACGCTTGGCATCACCTCCGGCGCGAGCGCCCCGGAGGAGCTCGTCGAGCAGCTCGTCGACTTCTTCCGCGAGCGCGGCACGGAGGACATCTCCGAGGTCCGCACGGTCGACGAGGATGTGCGCTTCATGCTGCCGAAGGAGATCCGGACGGCATTGGCCGAGCGCGCGGCGGGCTGAATCGCTCGCGGGCGACCACGGTCGCCGTCATCGCCGATACACACATGCCGCGGGGCTCGCGGCGCCTGCCGGAGCGGTGCGTAGAGCTCATGGCGGATGCCGACGCGATCATCCACGCGGGGGACTTCATGACGGTCGCCGTTCTCGAGGAGATCGAGGCGCTTGGGCCGCCGGTGCACGGCGTGTATGGAAACGTCGATGAGCCGGCGCTGAGGCGGCGCCTGCCCGAGACGCTCGAGGTGGAGTTCTCTGGCGCGCGAATCGCAGTGATCCACGACGCGGGCCCCCGGCGGGGTCGTGCGGAGCGCCTGCGGGCGCGGTTTCCCGAGGCCGACTGCGTCATCTTCGGGCACTCCCATATGCCGGAGCACGTACGGGCGGGGGGGCTTCAGGTCTTCAATCCAGGAAGTCCGACAGAGCGGCGCCGGGCTCCGTCCCGATCGATGGGGCTGCTGGAGGTCCGCGGCGGCGAGGTCAAGCTGCGGCATTTTCGCCTGTAGATCCGCCGGCGAACGCGGTTTTTCCGTCCGAGTCATATGCGAACATGCGTTCGCATGTATCGACCCGCGGAGACACCCCTCGAGCCCCCTGGGGCGCGCCCGCCGACCTCGCCACCGAACACCTGGAACACGAGCTCTGCGAGCTCTCCTCCCATCTTGCGGCGGGAATGGCCCGCTGGATCTCCCTGGTCGACGAATACGACCGCCGCGAGGGATGGGGCAGCTGGTGGGGCGTCAAATCGACCGCCCACTGGATCTCGTGGCGCTGCAACGAAGAGCTCGTCTTCCGAAACCCGCGCGGCGAGCGCATCGAGAACTCACCGCAGCCGCCGCCGGGCTCGCTGCAAGCGCTCCTCAATGCAAACCGCGCCACCGTCCGTGAGATCGACCACCACACCCTGCTGAAGGGCGACGGCGAGCGGATGGACCTCCCGGAGTGCGTCTATGCGGTCGCCAAGGCGATCAAGGGGCCGGCAGACCCGGGGCGAACGTGATCGCGTAGATCGCGACGTCGCCATTGGCGCTGATCGACATCCGGTGGCGCTCGTGTCGTTCGTGGGCGCTCAGCTCATGGGCGCCGGGCGCATCGACTGCCACCGTGCGCGGCGCGCCATCGTCGAGCGTCACGATGAGCTCTCCCTCGCCGTCGACGCTCGCCCAGGCGCCGCCGGCTTCGTAGTCGAGCTCCAGCCGCTGCCCGCGCTCACCGTCGGGCCACGGCTCGCTGATCGAGCCTCCGGGCAGTAGCTCGGGCGTCGGGCGCGCGACGAGCGCGCCGGGGGCATCGACCGGCTGCAGCGGTGCCAGGGGCTCCGGCAGATCGAGACCGGGGGAAATCGCCTGGAGCTCCTCCTGGATCGCCGCCTCCGTCCCCGCGTATTCGCCCTCGCCGAAGTGAAACCACCGCAGCGCGCCTCCCTTTCCCCATAAGAACAGCGAGGGCCATCCCTCACAGCCGTAGTCGTGCCAGGCGAGGTACTCGCGATCGAGCGCGACCGGGAACGCGACCTCCAACCGCGCGAGCGCCGCGGCGAGCTTCGCCTCCTCGCCGGTGAATGGAAAGCGCGGGGAGTTGACGCCCAGCACGGTCAGCCCATGCGGCGAGTAACGCTCGTTCCACGCGGTGAGGTAGGGGAGGGTCCGAACGCTGGAGAGTTGGGCGGCGTCGATGAAGTGGACGAGCAGGGCGCCGCGGGCGCAGATGCGCTCGACCGGCGCGGGCTCGCCCCCAAGCCATCGCAGTCCCGGCGAGAAGGGCGGCACCGCGATGTCCATGACTTCGGGACGCACGGGCGCCGGTATTGTGCTGCTTCACGGCGGGGCGGGTGATCGCGACAATCAGGAGGAGCCTCATGGACTTGACGATCTGGGAGCGAATCGACGGGGCGCGCGAGCGCTGGAATGTGTTGCGCCATCCGTTCTACGTCCGCTGGACGGCGGGCGAGCTGACCGGCGAGGAACTGGCGCGCTACTCCGGCCAGTACCGCCACGCGGTCGAGGCGATCGCCCACGCGAGCGCTGCCGCCGCTGACGCGGCACCGGCGAACGCGGATCTCAGCGAGCACGCGGTTCAGGAGCGCGATCACGTAGCCCTGTGGGACGAGTTCGTGACCGCGACCGGTGGGGAGTCGGAGGCCGACCCCACGCCGGAGACGGCGGAGTGCGTCGAGGTTTGGTCCTCCGGCGACGATCTTGCTTCCAGGTTGGTCACCCTCTACGCGATCGAGAGCGCCCAGCCCGAGATCTCCCGATTGAAGCGTGAGGGCCTGGTCTCAAGCTACGGGTTCGCCGTCGGCGAAGGCACGAAGTACTTCGAGGTCCACGAGCGCCTGGATGCGGAGCACGCGGCCCAGGCCAGGGAACTGCTGGCGGAGGTTGCGGGCGAGGCCGACGAGGACCGGCTCGTGGCCGCCGCCGAGCGGGCCTACCGCGCGAACTGGCGACTCCTGGACGGCGTTTAGGGAGGAGGCTCGGCCCCCGCCGTGTGGGGTTGGCGCGAGCGGATCATCGGAATCGTTCTCGGCGTCGTTCTTGGCCTCGCCGTCATCCTGGCGTTCGTCTTTCTCCTCAGCGAGCAGACGGTCGACGCGCCGTCGGTATCCGCTAGACCGGCAGGATCTCCGCCAGTCGGCGGTCCAGCGCCTCGGACAGAGCCTCGCGAAGCAGCCCCTCGCTAGTCCGCTCGGCGAGCTTCTGCAGGAAGCCGTCGATGATTAGGCGCTTTGCCTGCGGCTCGGGCATGCCGCGGGCGCGCAGGTAGTAGAGCTGCTCGGGATCGACCTGCGCGACGGCGGCGGCGTGCGTGCAGCGGACGTCGTTGGCCTCGATCTCGAGGCCGGGGATCGCGTCTGCGTGTGCGCGCTTGGAGAGGAGCAGGTTGCGGCTCTCCTGGAATGCATCGGTCTGCTGGGCACCCGGATCGACGCGGATCATGCCGCGCCAGACCGCCGTGGCGCGATCGGCAAGGACGCCCCGGAATGCCAGGTCGGATGTGGTGTGGGGCGCCGCGTGCTCCTGTGTGGTGTCGAAGTCCAGGTGCTGGCGCCCTGCCCCGGCGTACGCGCCGGTCACCTTCGCGGATGACCCCGGGCCGTCGAGCTTCGTCTCCATCCGGACCTTGCCGCGCGCAGATCCGAACCCCAGCGCGACCCACTCCAGAGAGGCGTCGCGAGCGAGCTCGGCGCGCTGGGTCGCGAACACCCAGGTGCGCTCGGAGAGCTGCTGCTCGCACACGTAACGCAGGTTGGCCCCCGGGCCGACGATCAACTCCACGACCCCGTTGAAGAGCCCCTCCGTCTCGTCGCCGGCTGACAGGTACCGCTCCCAGACCTCGGCTTCGGCGTCCTCCTCGAGGACGATCAGCGTTCGCCAGTCGAGCTCGGAGCCGTCGACGTCGTGTACGACCGACAGATCGAGCGGCTGCTCGAGGCGGTGGCCGCGAGGGACGTAAACGAGCACGCCGTTCCGCCAGTTCGCCTCGTTTCGCGCCACGAATGGGTCCTGCACGGGCACGATCGACCCGAAGCGGTCACTCACGAGGTCGGCGAGCTGGCGGGCCGCGTCGGCGAGCGGCATGACAATCGGGGGGCCGCCGTCGGAATCCACACCGCTCTCCACGCCCCGCACCGATCCCTCGGCCGGTGTGTAGGCGTCGAGGTCCAGGTCGGAGAGGTCTGTGAATTCCCAGCCCTTCGCCTTGTGCGTGGGAAGTTCGAGCTCGCGCGCCAAAGAGGCGCCCTTGCGGCGCCTCTTGGTAAGCCAGTCGGGCTCTGTGGTCGCGACGGCGCTAGCCAATCGACCCTTCCATTTGAAGCTCGATGAGGCGGTTCATCTCGACCGCGTACTCCATCGGCAGCTCCTTGGTGATGGGCTCGATGAAGCCGTTGACGATCATCTTCGATGCCTCCTCCTCGTCCAGCCCGTGGGACTGGAGGTAGAAGAGCTGCTCCTCGCCGATCTTCGAGACCGACGCCTCGTGGCCGACGTTGGCGTCGTTCTCGTCGATGCGGATCGTGGGATAGGTATCGGAGCGCGACTCCTCGTCGAGCAGGAGGGCGTCGCAGACGACCTTGGACTTCGCCTCGGTGGCGCCCTTGGCGACCTCGAGCAGGCCGCGATAGGTGCCGCGACCGCCATCCTTTGAGATCGACTTGGCGAAGATCGAGGAGGTGGTCTTGGGGGCGCCGTGGATGATCTTCCCGCCCGCGTCCTGGTGCTGCCCGTTGCCGGCGAAGGCGATCGAGAGGATTTCCCCGTGGGCCTCGGGGCCGAGCAGGTAGATCGACGGGTACTTCATGGTCAGCTTCGAGCCCAGGTTGCAGTCGACCCACTCCATCGTGGCGCCGTCCTGGGCGACCGCCCGCTTCGTGACGAGGTTGTAGACGTTCTGCGACCAGTTCTGCACCGTCGTATACCGGACGTGGGCAGCCGGCTTGGCGACGATCTCGACGACCGCCGAGTGCAGCGAGTCGCTGGAGTAGACCGGCGCCGTGCAGCCCTCGACGTAGTGCACGTCGGCGCCCTCCTCGGCGATGATCAGCGTCCGCTCGAATTGGCCCATGTTCTCGGTGTTGATCCGGAAGTAGGCCTGGAGGGGCATCTCGACCTTGGCGCCGGCGGGGACGTAGACGAAGGAGCCACCAGACCACACGGCCGAATTGAGCGCTGCCAGCTTGTTGTCGTTCGGCGGAATCACGGTCGCCCAGTACTCGCGGACGATGTCCTCGTGCTCGCGCAGGGCGGTGTCCATGTCGGTGAAGATCACGCCCTCCTTCTCGAGGGCCTCGTTCACCTGGTGGTAGACGACCTCCGACTCGTACTGGGCGCCGACCCCGGACAGGAACTTGCGCTCCGCCTCGGGGATGCCGAGGCGGTCGAAGGTCTTCTTGATGTCCTCGGGGACCTCGTCCCAGTCGCGGCTGTTCTTCTCGGAGGCGCGGACGAAGTAATGGATGTCGTCGAAGTCGATTTGGCCGAGGTTCCCGCCCCAGGTGGGCGTCGGGCGCTGCTGGAAGTGGTCGAGCGCCTTCAGGCGGAACTCGCGCATCCACTCGGGCTCGGACTTGTATTCGGAGATGTCGCGGACGACCTGCTCCGACAGGCCCTTCGGAGCCTTGTAGGCGTAGCCGGTCTCGGGATCGTGGAAGCCGAAACGCTCGGCGTAATCGGAGCCGATCTCCTTGAGCCCCTTCTCCTGCTCTGTCAGCTCCTTGGGGGAGAGGGTGGGGACTGTGATCTCAGGTGTGGCCATGAAAGAGCGTTAAACCTCCAGCTTCACTTCGCCATCCTCGACGCGGGCGTCGAATGTCTCGACCGGCTGGAACGCGGGGAGCGTCTTCGGCCTTCCAGTGCGGAGGTCGAACAGCGATCCGTGACGGGGGCACTCCACTGTACATGCGTCGGGGTCGAACTCACCCTCGGCCAGTGGCCCGTCATCGTGAGAGCAGCGATCCTCGATCGCGTATAGCTCGCCGTCGTCGGCGTGAAATACGCCGATCTTGCGGCCGTCGACCTCCACGAGGCGCATCTCGCCCGCGGGAAGCTCGTCGAACTTGCAGATCGTCACTTCGTCAGCCATCAGGTCGCTTGTCGTTGCCCTCGTACCAGTCGTCACT
>JBJMKM010000022.1:0-9481 GCA_045805825.1 Solirubrobacterales bacterium | reverse complement strand
GGCCGATCGAGGGTCAGGGTGGCGATCTCCCCGTCGACTTCGAGGCGGAGGGTGTTCAGCTCGGGAGGGCTCGGGACGGTGTCAGTGGACATGGGCGCTCCGGTTCTTGCTTGGCTGACGGGGCCGGAGCCTAACCTTGTTCGCGTGGCCGAGTCTGCACAGCGCCTCGTCGAGCAACGTAAGCAGCTGCCCGATCAACCCGGCGTCTACCTATTCAAGGGTGCCGACGGCCGCGTGCTCTACGTGGGAAAGGCGGTGTCGATCCGCAAGCGGGTGGCGTCGCATCTCTCCGGCCCGCACCGCGGCGGACTCGCGTTCATCGACCAGGTGGCGTCGATCGACTTCCTGGTCACGGAGACCGAGGCCGAGGCGCTGCTCGCCGAGCAGCAGTTCATCAAGCGGCACCGCCCCCGCTTCAACATCCGGCTGCGGGACGACAAGTCGTATCCGTACGTGGGGGTGAGCCTCGACGAGGAGTTCCCGCGCGTCTACTTCACGCGGGAGCGGCACCGCTCGGGCCGCGTCTACTTCGGTCCCTTCTCCAGCGCGCGGCGGGTGCGCGAGACGCTCGACCTGCTCGGCAAGCTGTTCCAGTACCGGACCTGCGAGGGGCCGGAGCCCGGCCGGCGTTCGGGGGTCCCCTGCCTCGACTACTACATAAAGCGCTGCCAGGCGCCCTGCGTGGGCTACATCGACCGCGAGGAGTACCGGCGCAACATCGAGGCGATCATCGACTTCCTCTCCGGCCGCTATCGCGACGTCGAGCGCGACCTGGAGCGCAAGATGGCCGAGGCCGCCGACGCCGAGGAGTACGAGCGCGCCGCGACCTACCGCGATCGCCTCGAGGCGGTGCGGTCGCTGATGGAACGCCGCAGCGTGGCGGGCGAGTCGCTGGAGACAGCCGACCTGATCGCCGTCGCGGTGGAGGGCACAGGCGCGAACGCGCAGGTCTTTCAGGTGCGCGACGGGATACTGGCCGAGCGCCAGGGCTTCTACCTCTCGAACGAGGGCGAGCGAGGCGAGGCGGAGGTAACCGAGGAGTTCATCGCGCAGTACTACTCGGCGGTCCCAGCCGTTCCGCGGCTAGTCGTCGCTGGTCCGGCGCTTGCCGAGAGGGTGAACGTGCTCGCGGAGGCGCTGTCGACCCGTCGCGGGGGGCCGGTAGAGGTGCGGGTCGCCGAGCGGGGCGGCAAGCGGCGCCTCCGGGAGCTGGCCGAGCGCAACGCGCGACTCGCGCTGGCCCAGGACAAGCTGCGCCAGGAGCGCCGCCGCCAGCAGCGGGTTGACGCGCTGTCTACCCTGCAGGAGGCACTGGGCCTCGAGTCGCTGCCGGTGCGGGTCGAGGGCTTCGACATCTCGAACCTCGGTCCCGACCACACGGTCGCGTCGATGATCGTCTTCGAGGGCGGAGCGCCGAAGAAGTCGGACTACCGGCGGTTCCGCATACGAGGCGATCGTGCGCGCGGCCCCGACGATTTCGCGTCCGTGGAGGAGGTGCTCGGTCGCCGCACCGCTCGTTTTCTTGAGCAGGCCGATCTCTCGCCGCATGACTCCGACCGCGATGCCTCGTTCGCCGCACTGCCCGACCTGATCGTGATCGACGGGGGTAAGGGGCAGCTCGCGGCCGGGATGCGGGCACTGGGCCCGCTCGCAGAGCGCGGCGTCACGGTGATCGGCCTGGCGAAGCGAATCGAGGAGGTGTTTGTCCCCGGCCGGTCGGCGCCGCTGCCGATCCCAGAGGACTCGGAGGCGCTGCGCCTGCTCCAGCGCGTCCGGGACGAGGCCCACCGTTTCGCCATCGAATTCCACCGCCAGCGCCGCGACCAGGCCATGACGCGCTCCCTGCTGGACGAGCTGCCGGGCGTTGGGCCCGTGCGCAAGCGGGCGCTCCTCACGCACTTCGGATCGCCCGAGCGGCTCGTGGGCGCGAGCCGCGAGGAGCTCGAGGCGGTGCCGGGAATCCCCGGCAAGCTGGCGCGCGAGATCCACAGACAGCTCCACAAGATCGGATGACCGCCGGCGACGGACAATCGCATGACGGCCGCGGTGACGGAAGGTCCCCGGTTGACCTCGTAGTGATCACCGGCTACTCGGGCGCCGGGAAGTCCGAGGCCATCGCCGCCTTCGAGGACGGTGGCTACTTCTGCATCGACAACCTGCCACCGCGGATGATGAGCTCCCTCGGCGAGCTCTTCCGCCTCGAGGGCAGCGGTGTTCGCCGCGCCGCGGTGGTGTCCGACGTTCGCGGCGGCGAGTACTTCGAAGAGCTCATCGAGGTGCTCGGCCAACTGACCGAGAACGGCCTCAGGCCCACCGTCCTGTTCCTCGAGGCCGACGAGGAGACGCTGCTCGACCGGTTCAAGGAGACTCGCCGGCGCCATCCGCTCGCCCCTAACGGCCGCGTGCTCGAGGGCATCCGCGCCGAGCGCGACGTCCTGGGTCCGCTGCGGGAGCACGCCGACGTCGTGATGGACACGAGCGAGCTGACGGGCGCCATGCTGCGGCGACGGATCGTGACCGAGCTCCTGGGGCCAAAGGGCGCGTCGGGGCGGCTGGCGCTCACGCTCATCACCTTCGGCTTCAAGAACGGTCCTCCGCGCGAGGCGGATCTCGTGCTCGACGTTCGCTTTCTCCCCAACCCGCACTACCGCGAGGATCTGCGGCCCTTGACGGGGCGCGACCCACGCGTGGTCGAGTACGTGGAGGCCGGCGACATCGCCGCGGAGTTCTACGAGCGGCTGTTCCCGTTGCTCGACTTCGTACTTCCCGCGTATGTCACCGAGGGCAAGACGCACCTGACGATCGCCATTGGCTGCACGGGCGGCAAGCACCGCTCCCTGACCGTCGCCGACCGCATCGCCGAGCACCTCGCGGATCGAGACGACGTCTCCCTTCGCGTGGTGCACCGGGACGTCGAGCTCGACTAACGCCCCCGCTAGCCGCCGGGCAGCGTGCCCGCGGGCCGTCCTCGTTTGTCGACTTGCGAACCGTGGCCGAGTGGGACGCGCGCCCGGGCCGGTGGGAGCCCGTCCATAGAATCCTCGGAGATGGACCCGGTGATCAGCGTTCGTGGGTTGCGCAAGTCCTACGGCGCTCTCGAGGCGGTCCGCGGCATCGACCTCGACGTCGCATCCCGCCAGATCTTCGCCTTCCTGGGTCCCAACGGCGCGGGGAAGACGACCACCGTTGAGGTCCTGGAGGGCTACCGCGAGCGGACCTCCGGCGAGGTGCGCGTGCTCGGCACCGATCCCGCCCGGCCGGGACACGAGTGGCGCCAGCGCATCGGGATCGTCCTCCAGGAGAGCCGGATGCACCCGGAGCTCACGGTCAGGGAGTCGATCGAGCTCTTCGCCGGCTACTACCGGGCGCCACGCGGCGTGGACGACACCGTTGAGCTGGTCGGGCTCACGGAGAAGGCCAACGAACGCGTCGGTCGCCTGTCGGGCGGCCAGCAGCGGCGGCTCGACGTGGCGCTCGCGCTTATCGGCGACCCCGAGCTCCTGTTCCTCGATGAGCCGACGACGGGCTTTGATCCGTCTGCCCGGCGGCATGCCTGGGAGGTGATCGCGAGCCTTCGCGACCTCGGCAAGACGATCTTTCTGACCACCCACTACATGGAGGAGGCTCAGGAGCTCGCGGATCAGGTCGCGATCATCTCCGGCGGGCAGATCGTCGCGCGAGGGACGCCTCGCGACCTGAGCGCCCGCGACGGGCGCGTGAGCCGGATCAGCTTCCGGCTGCCGGCCGGGGTCGCCACCGAGCAACTGCCGAGAGAACTGGCCGCCGTCGCCCGCCCGACGCCGGGCACTATGGACGAGCTCCAGATCCAGGCCGACGATCCCGTGCGGATCCTGAACGAGCTGACGCGATGGGCGCTCGAGCGCGGCGTGGAGCTCGCGGGGCTCGAGGTGCGCCAGCCGAGCCTGGAGGACGTGTACCTCGAGCTGACGCAGGTCGCCACCGAGGATGTGCGCTCGTGAGCGGCGCGGCTCTCGCCATTCACCAGTTCCGCTTCGACCAGAAGACGTTCTGGAGAAACCCCGCATCCGTCTTCTTCACCGTCGCCTTCCCCGTGATGTTCCTGGTGATCTTCGACTTGGTCTTCGGCTCCGGCGACCGGCTCGAGGGCCTCGGGGTGGACGTCGGCACCTACTACGTCCCAGCGATCGTCACGCTCGCCGTGATCTCGGCGACGTTTCAGAACCTGGCGATGAGCGTGACGATCGATCGCGAGTTCGGGATCCTCAAGCGCGGGCGAGGGACGCCACTTCCGGACTGGGTCTTCTTCGCCGGCCGGATCGGCAACGCTCTGGTCGTCTCCCTGCTCATGCTCGTGCTCCTCGCCGCGATCGGCCGGATCGCCTACGGCGTGGACATCCCATGGGACCGTGCACCCGCGGTGCTGGTGACGCTCGCGGTCGGGGCTGCCGCCTTTTGCTGTCTCGGGCTCGCGCTCACGGGGTTCATCCCCTCGCAGAGCGCCGCCGCGCCCATCACGAACATCGCGATCTTCCCGCTGTATTTCCTGTCAGGTGTCTTCATCCCCGAGAGCGAGATCCCGACCGGGGTGCTCCACATCGCCGACGTGTTCCCCGTCCGGCACTTCTTCACGGCGTTCTTCGACGCCTGGGTCGGAAGCGGCGGAGGAGCGGGCTTCGAGTGGAGCGACCTGGCGGTCGTCGCCGCGTGGGGCATTGCCGGTTTCCTGATCGGGATGCGCTTCTTCAGGTGGACACCGCAGGCCGCGGGGTAAGGGGTGCTCAGTATCGTCCGAGTCCAGGCGTTGTAGCCAAGCGAGACGCGAGAAAAGGAGTGATCAGCTTCAGATGGCAGTGAGGGTCGGGATCAACGGGTTCGGCAGGATCGGGCGGAACATCTTCCGCGCCGCTCACGAGGCCGGCAGCGACCTCGAGTTCGTCGCGGTCAACGACATCACCGACGCAGCGACTCTCGCCCACCTGCTCAAGTACGACTCGACCTACGGACGTTTCCCAGGCACGGTCGACGCCCGCGACGACGCGATCGTCGTCGACGAGTCGGAGGTCAGGGTGCTGTCGGAGCGCGACCCCGCCGATCTCCCCTGGTCGGACCTGGGCGTCGACGTCGTCATCGAGTCGACGGGGATCTTCACCAAGCGAGACGGCGCCGCGAAGCACCTCGAGGCGGGCGCGAAGAAGGTGGTCATCTCCGCGCCGGCAACTGACCCCGACGTGACCGTCGCCCTTGGCGTCAACTTCGACGACTCCTACGACCCCGAGAGCCACAACATCATCTCCAACGCCTCGTGCACGACCAACTGCCTAGCCCCGGTGGCCAAGGTGCTGCACGAGGCTGTCGGCATCGAGCGCGGGCTGATGACGACCATCCACGCCTACACGGCCGACCAGCGATTGCAGGACATGCCGCACAAGGACCTGCGGCGGGCCCGTGCCGCGGCGCTCAATCTGATCCCGACCACGACCGGCGCCGCGAAGGCGGTTGGTCTGGTCCTGCCGGAGCTCGACGGGAAGTTGAACGGCGTCGCGATCCGCGCCCCCGTTCCCACCGGCTCGATCGTCGATCTCGTCTTCGACGCGGGTTCGGAGACGAGCGCGGACGAGGTGAACGCGGCGCTCGAGCAGGCGGCCGATGGGCCATTGGCCGGGATCCTGGATTACACCGAGGATCCGATCGTCTCGACGGACATCATCAAGAACCCCCACTCGTCGATCTTCGACGCGGAGCAGACGATGGTGACCGACGGGCGGCTGGTGAAGGTGTTCGCCTGGTACGACAACGAGTGGGGCTACTCGAACCGCTGCGTGGAGGTCGCGGCCAAGGTGCTCGAACCGGCGCTCGCGGCCGCCGAAGGCAGCTGATCCCGCGCCGGCTCGGCGACCGCCGCGGCAGTTGAGCTTCGCGAAGGCAAGCGTCCGCGACGCGGAGGTCGACGGGCGCCGCGTGCTCGTGCGGGTCGACTTCAACGTCCCGCTCGCCGGCCGGCAGGTTGCCGACGACGCCCGGATCCGCGCCGCCCTGCCCACGCTCGAGCTCCTACGCGATCGGGACGCGAAGCTGATTCTGGTGTCGCATCTCGGCAGGCCGGAGGGACCCGATCCGGAGCTCTCGATGAAGCCGGTTGCGATCCGCCTCGCAGAGCTTCTCGGCACGGCCGTCCGCGTGGCGCCCGGAGTGGTCGGCCCCGAGGTGGAGGCGCTCGCCGAGGAACTCGGCCCGGGCGAGGTGCTCATGCTCGAAAACAGCAGGTTCGAGGCCGGGGAGACGGCGAACGATCCGGAGCTCTCCGCAGCCCTCGCGCGGCTGGCGGACATCTACGTCAACGACGCGTTCGGTGCGGCGCACCGGGCGCACGCCACGACCGCGGGCGTCGCGCGGCTGCTTCCCGCTTATGCCGGCCTCCTGCTCGAGCGCGAGGTCACCGAGCTCACGTCGGTTCGCGATGACCCCGCGCCGCCGCTGCGCGTGGTGCTGGGCGGCGCGAAGGTAAACGACAAGATCGGCGTGATCGAGCGCTTCCTGGACGCGGCCGACCGGATCATGATCGGGGGCGCGATGGCGTTCAGCTTCTTCAAGCAGCAAGGGGTCGCGGTGGGCAACTCGCTGGTCGACGACGAATCCGTTGGTGCGGCGGGGCGCGCCCTGGAGCGAGCGGGCGATTCCGAGTGCGAGCTGATGCTTCCGGTGGACCTCGTGCTGGGCCGTGAGTTTTCGGCGGAGACCGAGCAGCGGGACCTCGCTGGCATCGAGGTGCCCGACGGGTGGATGGGGCTCGACATCGGGCAGCGGACCGCGGATGCGTACGCGGCGGAGACCACCGGCGCGGGCACCGTGCTGTGGAACGGGCCCATGGGCGCGTTCGAGCTGCCCCCGTTCGCCGCCGGTACGCGGGCCGTGGCCCAGGCGATCGCCGACGCGCCGGGCACGACCGTGGCGGGCGGGGGCGACTCGGCCGCGGCGCTGGATGAATTCGGCCTCACCGACCGGCTCGATTGGGTGTCCACCGGCGGCGGCGCGTCGTTGCAGCTCCTCGAGGGGCGGGAGCTTCCGGGCGTCGCGGCACTGCTGGACCGCCAGGCGGCGGGAAGCAGGTAGTGGCGCTTCTCTCGTGACACCGCGGACACCGCTCTGCGCGGCCAACTGGAAGATGCACAAGACGCGGCGGGAGGCGGTGGCCTTCGCCGATGCGCTCCCGCCGCTGGTGGGAGGCGAAGTGGAGCGCGTCGAGGTCTTCATCTGCCCGCCGTTCACCGCCATCGTGCCGGTCGTCGAGCGCCTCGGCGATACCGCGATCCGGGTGGCCGCGCAGAACATGCACTTCGAGGATTCCGGCGCCTTCACCGGCGAGGTATCGCCGCCGATGCTCGCCGAGCTGGGCGTCGATGGCGCGATCGTTGGGCATTCGGAGCGCCGGCAACACTTCGGTGAGACCGACGATGCGCTAGCGCGGAAGGTCCCGGCGGCCCTGGCGGCTGGATTGACGCCGATCCTGTGCGTTGGCGAGACGCTCGAGCAGCGCGAGGGCGGCGAGACAGAGGCAGTGTTGCGGCGTCAGATCGAGGCGGATCTCTCGGACGTGGCCGAGGACGACCTGGAGCGAGTGGTTGTCGCTTACGAGCCGATCTGGGCGATCGGCACGGGGCAAAACGCGACGCCCGATCAGGCGGTGGAGGCGATCGGGTTCATACGGTCGCTCGTCGGGAGCCTGAGCGAATCCGCCGCGGAGGCCATCCGGATTCTGTACGGCGGCTCCGTGAAGCCCGAGAACGCGGGTGAGGTCCTGGCCCCCGACGGCATCGACGGCGCTCTGGTCGGCGGCGCGAGCCTTGACCCGGACGACTTCGCCGCGGTGGTCGCGGCCTGCCGGTGAGCGTTCCCGCGGGGCCATCGGAGGTCCCGGTTCCGTCGCTGACCCTGGTCGTGCTGGACGGTTGGGGCCTCGCCCCGGCCGGACCCGGCAACGCGATCAGCCAGGCGTCGACGCCGGTGTTCGACGAGCTCTGGAGCCGGTACCCGCACACGACGCTGTCGGCGACCGGCCGCGACGTCGGGCTGCCCGATGGACAGATGGGCAATTCCGAGGTGGGGCATCTCAATCTCGGAGCCGGCGCAGTCGTGCAGCAGGACCTGACGCGAATCGACGACGCCGTCGCCGACGGGAGCTTCTTCGACAACCCGGTGCTGAAGGCCGCCTGCCAGGCCGCGATCAACGGACCGCGCGGGCGCCTGCACCTGATGGGCCTGGTCT
Organism: Solirubrobacterales bacterium; assembly: GCA_045805825.1. GTDB lineage: Bacteria > Actinomycetota > Thermoleophilia > Solirubrobacterales > 70-9 > AC-56. The sequence goes on along the minus strand of JBJMKM010000022.1, from coordinate 1,236 downwards.
CCGACGGCGGCGTCCACTCGGGTTGGGAGCACATCGAGGCGTGCGTCGAGCTGGCAGCTCGCGAGGGCGTGCCCGATGTCGTGGTGCACGCGTTCACCGACGGTCGCGACACGTTGCCTACGGCAGGAGCCGGGTACCTCGGGGAGCTCGAGCGATGGCTGCGGCACGCCGGACGGATCGGGACGGTGAGCGGTCGCTACTACGCGATGGACCGGGACGGCCGCTGGAATCGCACGCAGCTCGCCTACGACGCGATCGTCCATGCCCGGGGCCAGCAGGCCTCCAGCGCCGCGGAGGCCGTCGGCGACTCGTACAAACGTGGTGAGACCGACGAGTTCGTGCGCCCGACGGTGATCGGCGACTACGACGGAATGGCCGACGGCGACGCGGTGCTGCACTTCAACTTCCGTCCAGACCGGGCTCGCCAGCTGGTGCGCGCGCTGGGAGAGCTCGACTTCGACGAGTTCCCGCGCGGTGGCTTCCGGCAGGTCCACCTGACCACCCTGACCGAGTATCGCGAGGGATGGGAGTACCCGGTCGCGTTCCCACCGCAGACGCCGGCTACGACCCTGGCCGAGGTGGTCGCGCGTCGCGCCGGGCGCCAGCTGCACGTCGCCGAGACCGAGAAGTACGCCCACGTTACCTACTTCTTCAACGGCGGCCGCGAGGCGGAGTGGGAGGGGGAGGAGCGCTGCCTCGTTCCCTCGGCGCGGGACGTCCCCACATACGACCACAAGCCCGAGATGAGCGCCAAAGAGGCGGCCGACGCCTTCCGCGAGCGCTGGTCCGAGGACGGCTACGCGTTCGGGATCATCAACTTCGCCAACCCCGACATGGTCGGCCACACCGGCGTGATCGAGGCGGCGGTGCGGGCGGTCGAGACGACCGACTCCTGTCTGGCGGAGGTCGTCGCGGCTGTGCACGGGTCGGGCGGCGCCTGCGTGATCACCGCCGACCATGGCAACGCCGACAACATGCTGGAAGCGGATGGCTCGCCGAGCACGGCGCATTCGCGGAACCCGGTGCCGCTGATCGTCACCGCAGACGGGACCAGGCTGCGGAGCGGCGGGATCCTCGCCGACGTCGCCCCGACGATCCTCGAGCTGCTCGGGATCCCGCAGCCGGCGGCGATGACCGGCCGCTCGCTGCTGCTCGACGCTCAGGCACGGCTCCAGCACGAGGGCGCTGAGGGAACTTGACAGTATCACGCTTAGGTTTTATACTCGCACCAAACCC
>JBJMKM010000021.1:0-65764 GCA_045805825.1 Solirubrobacterales bacterium | reverse complement strand
GGAGCGTGCTCGACGTCGACCCGGCGTCCCGCGCGGCGCGGATCCAGGCCGGCGCCACAGGGCCGGCGCTCGAGGACCAGCTTCGCGAGCACGGGTACACGCTGCGCCACTTCCCGCAGTCGTTCGAGTTCTCCACGCTCGGGGGATGGATCGCCACGCGGGCGGGAGGTCACTTCGCGACCCTCTACACGCACATCGACGACCTAGTGGAGTCGGTGCGGGCGGTGACTCCCGCCGGACTGTGGGAGTCGAGGCGGCTGCCGGGCTCCGGCGCCGGGCCGAGCCCCGACCGCCTGTTGCTCGGCTCCGAGGGAATCCTGGGCGTGATCACCGAGGCATGGGTTCGGGTCCAGGAGCGGCCGCGGTTCAAGCTCTCGTGCGGGGTCGCGTTCGACTCGTTTCCGGGCGGCGCCGAGGCGGTCCGCGAGCTCGCCCAGTCCGGGCTCAACCCCTCGAACTGCCGCCTGCTCGACCAGGCGGAGTCGGCCCTCACCCATGCTGGACCTCCGGGCAAGGCGCTTCTCGTGCTGGGCTTCGAGTCGGCCCATCATCCCGTGGACCAGCCGATGCGCATCGCGCTGGAGGTAGCCAAGGACCACGGCGGACACTCGGGCGAGGTCAGGGGGAGGCAGGGAGCGGGGAGCGATGAGAGCAAGGCCTCCGACGGCGAGCGCCCCGGGCCTGGGGCGCCGCGGACCAATCCGCCGCCGAAGGGAGACGGGGACGATCCGGTGGGAGCCTGGCGCCACGCGTTCCTGGCCGCTCCCTACCTGCGCGACACATTCGTCGCCTGCGGGGTCCTCAGCGACACGTTCGAGACAGCCATCACCTGGGACCGTTTCGGAGACTTCCACGATGGCGTGATGGAGACGACGCGGCGGGCGATCGCGGACGCCTGCGGCACCCTTCCGGACGGCGCCGGTTCGCCCCGGCTGACGTGTCGATTCACCCACGTCTATCCGGATGGGCCCGCCCCCTATTACACGGTGCTCTGCCCGGCGCGCCGCGGAGGCGAGGTGGAGCAGTGGGACGAGATCAAGACAGCAGTCTCGGAGACCGTGATCGACGCCGGCGGCACGATCACGCACCACCACGCGGTGGGCCGCGACCACCGTCCCTGGTACGACCGACAGCGTCCCGACCCGTTCGCCGAGGCCCTGCGCGCCGCCAAGCGCGGGATCGACCCCTCGGGCGTGCTCAACCCGGGCGTGCTGGTCGACCCCTGACGACGCCCGGTCGCTGGTCGCACCCTTTCGCGCTCCGGCATTCGGGCGTCGCGTCCTCCCGCGCGCCCTAATCTTCCTGCCAATGGAGACGCTCACCGAGGAGCAGCGTCGCGCCGTCTCAGGCGAGACGGAGGAGGCTGGGGCCGCGGGCCGCGGGCGCTCGACGACGATCGCGCTGCTGGTTGCGATGCGGCCGCCGGAGTGGATCAAGAACCTGCTGGTCTTCGCTGGGCTGCTGTTCTCGCAGAAGCTGAAGCAGGGCCCGCAGGTCACCGAGGCGGTGATCACATTCGTCGCGTTCTGCGCGATCTCAAGCGCCGGCTACCTCGTGAACGACCTCCGCGACGCGCCGCTCGACCGGCATCATCCCGAGAAGCGTCGTCGCCCGATCGCCAGCGGCGAGCTTTCGGAGTCGCTCGCCTCGGTCGCGGCGGTGGTCCTGGCGGTGGTCGCGATCGGGATCTCGTTCGCTTGGGTGTCGGCGGGCGTTGCCGGCCTGGTCGCGCTCTACGGGGTGACGACGGTCGCGTATTCCTTGATCTTGAAGCGGCTCGTGATCATCGACGTCATGACGATCGCCTCGCTGTTCATCCTGCGGGTGGTAGCGGGCGCGGTCGCCGTCGAGGCGCACGCCTCCGAATGGCTGCTCCTGTGCACGGCGATGCTGGCCCTGTTCCTGGGATTCACCAAGCGGCGCCAGGAGGCGATGGGGGAAATGGACGCGGTGCCGAGCGCCTCGAGTCCGGGGGCAGCGCCCGCACCGGTAACTCGTCCCGTCCTGGAGCATTACTCGCTTCCTTTCCTGGACCAGGTGGTCGCGATGGTTACGGCCGGCGCGATCATCAGCTATGCCATCTACGCCGTGAACAGCCCCCTGATCGGCAGCAAGATGCTGGCCACCGGTCCGTCGGTTCTGTACGGGATCTTCCGCTACCTGTACCTGATCTACGACCGCAGGGACACTCGCTCGACCGCGGCGATTCTCACCGAGGACCCGGGCATGGTATTCGCGGGGCTGTCCTGGATCGGGGTCGCGCTCGTGATGCTCTACGTGGTCGACTAAGCACCTAATGCGGGGCTTCGCCACCTGACGAGACATCACTAACGGCACCAGCCAGTTTCGGAGCCTAGATCCTCTCACCAACACTCCTGCTGCGGGGACAAGTCCCCGCCCATCAACCCCTTATAGAGTCCGGCGTCGATGGATCTGACGCTGAATCCGGAGGAGGAAGCCTTCCGCGACGAGGTTCGCGCGTGGCTCGAGGAGAACCATCCGGGGCCCGAGCCGGACGGCGAGGAGCCCAAGTTCGTGTTCCGCCGCAACTGGCAGCGCAAGATGCACGAGGCCGGCTGGGCGGGCATCTCGTGGCCGAAGGAATACGGCGGCCGCGGCGCGACGCTCATCGAGCAGGCGATCTTCAGCGAGGAGATGGCGCGCTCCAAGTCGCCGTCGCCCGCCAATGTCCTGGGCCTCGTGATGGGCGGCCCCGTGGTGATCGCCCACGGCAGCGAGGACCAGAAGGAGCGATTTCTCGAGCCGATCCTGTCGGCGGAGGAGATCTGGTGTCAGGGATTCTCCGAGCCGGAGTCGGGATCGGACCTCGCGTCGCTGAAGACCAAGGCCGTGCGTGACATCGTTGGCTGGCGGGTCAGTGGTCAGAAGGTCTGGACCACCTACGCGCACGAGGCCAAGTGGTGCATGCTCTTGGCGCGCACCGACACCGACGCGCCGAAGCACAAGGGACTCACCTACTTCATCTGCGACATGGAGCAGGACGGGGTGGAGGTTCGGCCGCTGCGGCAGATCACGGGCGAGGCGGAGTTCAACGAGATCTTCTTCGACGGTGCGCACGTCGACGACGAGAACCTCATCGGCGGCGAGGGCAACGGGTGGATGGTCGCCATCACGACGCTGATGCACGAGCGGGCCGGCCTCGGCGCCGCGTCGGCGATCTCGGTCAGGCGCGACCTCGACGAGCTGATCGAGGAGATCAACGATCGCGGCCGCGGCGACGATCCGGTGATCCGTCAGCGCATCGCCGAGCTCAAGATCGGGGTCGAGGCTCTGCGGCTCGGCTCACTCCGGGCACTGACCCAGCAGATGAAGGTGGGCATTCCGGGCCCCGAGGGCTCGATCGCCAAGTGGGAGTGGGCGATGCTGAATCAGAAGCTCACCGAGCTGGCCGCCGACGTCCTCGGTCCGGAGGCGCTTCGGCCGGACGCCGAGTGGTCCTACAGATTGCTTCGCTCGCGCGCCAACTCGATCGAGGGCGGGACGACGGACGTGATGAAGAACATCGTGGCCGAGCGCGTGCTCGGTCTTCCCAGGCTCCGCTAAGTGGACTTCGGTTTCAACGACGAGCAGCAGGCGATCAAGGAGACGGCTCGCGAGATGCTGGCCAGCCGTTCGCCGCTGGCAAAGGTGCGCGAGGCCGCCGAATCGCGTACCTACGACGATGCCCTCTGGAAGGAGATCTGCGACCTGGGCTGGCCAGGCATCGCGATTGCCGAGGACCACGGCGGCCAGGGTCTGGGCATGGTGGAGCTTGTGATCCTCTCAGAGGAGCTCGGCTACGCCTGCGCGCCTACGCCCTTCCTGTCGAACGCGATCGCGGGCCTGGCGATAGCCGCCGCCGGCAGCGATGATCAGCGGGATCGCTGGTTGCCGGGAATTGCCTCCGGCGAGGGACGCGGGTCGATCGCGGCGACGGGCGATGAGCCCGGGCTGGTCCCGGACGCCGAAGGCGCGGCCGTCATCGGCCTCGACCCGATGACGAGCCCGCGGCTCGTCGAGGGGTCCGAGGCGACCATCGAGCCCGTCGAGCTGATCGACGCCACGCGCTCCTACGCCCACGTGAGCGCCGAGGGCGGCGACCCTCTCGAAGGGGACGTCGCTACGGGCCTCCAGGGGGGCGCCGTCGCGCTGGCGGCCGAGCTGGTCGGCATCGCGCAGCGGGCGATGGAGTTCGCCGTGGACTACGCCAAGGAGCGCCAGCAATTCGAGCGGCCGATCGGCGCCTACCAGGCTGTCTCTCACCGCTGCGCCGGGATGCTTTACGACACCGAGGAGGCGCGCTCGCTCACCTACTACGCGGCCTGGGCCGCCGGCGCCGAGCCGGAGTCGCTGCCGCTCGCGGCACACATGGCGAAGGCTAGGGCGTCGGATGCCGCATGGCGCGTCACCAACGACGCGCTGCAGGTGCTCGGCGGCATCGGCTTCACCTGGGAGCACGACCTCCACTTCTTCCTCAAGCGGGCCAAGGTGGGAGCCGAGTTGCTCGGCGACGCCCGGATGCACCGTGAGCGCGTGGCATCGCTGGCAGGCCTCGCCGCCTAGTCGGGCTGAATCTCGACGTCTGAGGCGAGCTGGACGTGGCCGCCGGACCGGTACTCGACGTCCACCGTCTCGTGCTCGCGGTAGGTGCCGAAGAGGCCGAGGAACATCGCCAGCCAGCGCATGCCGCCGACCTCCTCCTTGAGGATCGGGCGCGTGAAGACGATCTCCGACCCTTCGATCCGGTAATCGGTGCCCTCGGACTGAGGGATGCCGTTGATGTAGACGGTGATGGGCGGCTCGGCTCCGCCCGGGAGGCTCACGCGCCGTCCCGCGGCGACGCTTCCCTTGGGGACCTCGAAGTCCGCGTCCGCGCTCACGCCAGCGCCGCCCGCACCGCGTCAAATGGCGATTCGCCCCCGTTGGGTTCCAGGCGTCGCTTTCGCACCACGCCCACATAGGGCACCAGCGCGCCATCCCCCATCACGTCAAGGCCGGCTTCGCGCCCCCGAAAGAGGCCGCCCGTCGACAGCTCGAGCCGCGCATGCACGAGCTGGCCCGGTTCGAAATCGCGGATCGCCTTCACCTCGTCGAGCGGGCCCTCGCTTCGGATGTCCCTCGTCTGGCTCTCCATCGCCGCGATGGCGGCATCGAGATCGTCGAACTTCTCGTGCTTGACCTTGGAGCCGTGCCTGATGACCAGCCGCCACGTCGCCATGGGCCGATCGTACGGAGATTGTGGGTGAGCGGTTGGTGATGAGTCAGGGGGCGAGCTGCTCGAGCGTCGACTTCAGCACGTCAGCGCCTGGGACCTGGTCCAGAAGCGTGCCCAGCACCGACGACGGGGAGCGCGGGTTCACCCCGTACTCGGCCTCGTAGCGCTCGGCGTCGTCGTCGTTGGCGAGCGCGAGGACGAGCTCCTCGCGAGTGGACCCGATGCGACAGGCCGCGAGGTCGACCCCACGCAGCGCGACGTCCTGAGCGACGCCCGTGATCCCTCCGGTGCCGGGGAGGCTTCGAGACTCGCACGGGTCCGCCAGGGCCACGGGCGTCGGCCGCACGGCGAGGGCGATCGCGCCCGTGACCAGCGGCACCGCGATCGCGACACCCGCGACCGGAGCGAGCCGGCGGCCCGCGTGCGCAGGCATCAGCAGAGCGGCCGCTGCGAGCGCGAAGGCACCTGCGATCAGGAACGCGGGCCGGAATGTGTCGCTGACGGCCGTGATGACGGTCTGGTCGGCGCGCTCTTGGGTCGCTTCGAGCTCGGCCCGCTGGTCCTCGGGGATGTCGGCACTCAGTTCGCCGAACGAGCGGTCGAGGTCGGCGCGCGGGTCGTCCTCGCCCACGCCGCCGGCGAAATTGCCAACGAGGTCGATCTTCGACAGCGGGTCGAGCCGGGCGTCGAGCAGCACCGCCACCTCACGCTGGCGCGCCTGCTCGATGGCGGTGTCGAGGCGACTGGCGATCAGCGGCGCGAGCACGAGCAGCGCGACCGTGATGCCGACGTGACGGGCGGTGAGCACTCGGGCCGCGTCCGAGGTGGTTCGCTCGGGCAGGAGCGACTCGCTGAGCGCCGGTAGCGCCATTCCCATGCCGACTCCGGCGGCCAGCTCCGGTGCGATGGCCCACCAGGCCGAGGCGGTCACCATCGCCGCGAGCGCCGCGACACCGCCCGCGACGAGGAGCGAGCCGGCCGCGGCGCGCAGGCGCGCGTCCCCGCGGATTCGCATCCCGGCGATGGCCGCCACGGGAAGCACGGTCAGGACGGCGGCGCCCGCGAGTGGCTGGTAGCTCCAGCCGGCCACGATGACCAGGACGAGGAGGAAGAGGACCGCGGTCAGCGCCGCCGATAGGAGGGCGAGCGCCGCGATCGCCCTCCACCGCAGCGCCGCCGGCTGCTCGCTCAGTGCCGAACCCGCACCCCCGGCCTCGCGAGCCCGGTAGGGGGGATCCCCGGCACTCGCCCAGCAGGCGAGCGCGCCGGCGAGCGCGACCGGCACCTGGGCGATGAAGATCGCCGACCAGTCGAACGCCTCGGTGAGCGCGCCGCCGATTGCCGGGCCCGCCGCCGCGCCGCCGATCGCCGCGAGCATCCAGAGCCGCCCGCCGCCGCCGCGCCGCTCGCCGGCGTCCAACAGAGCGAAGGCGGCAACCAGGGTGGCCGCGCCTCCGAGGGCCTGGACCCCGCGCATGGTCAGCATCAGGGGCAGGGAGCCCGCGAGGCCGCAGACGAGCGACGCAAGCCCGAAGATCGTGAGACCGATCGCGCCCAGGTGGGCCGGGCCGACGCGCCGGCCAATTGCCTCCACCGGCAACAGCGCCAACGCGAGCACCGCCGTGTAGACGCCGATGACAGCGGCTACTCCCTCGACGCCCGTGTCCAGCGCGGTGAGAAGCTGGGGCAGGGCGAGAACGACGATCGAGCCGTCGGCGAGCGCCAGGGCTGCGCCGGCGGCGATCGCTATCGAGGCGGTCCGGCTCGGATCGGAGATCGCGCCTCGATTCACATGCGCGGTGACGCCTTCGCGCGCTCTATCCACGCGCGTCTTGGCGCTGGGCCGGCGCTGCGGCGCTAGGGAACGGCACGCGTGGGCGAGCCCTGGGACGCGTCGCGGCCACGGGCCCGGTCCGGTTCACCGCCGCCACGACCGCCCTCTGGATCTCCCTGCTCGGCGAGATCGAAGAGGTCGCACCACTTGCCGATCGCGTTGCCCCATGTTGCCAGGTAGTCGTCCTGACGCTGTGCCAGCGCGCCACCCATCTCCCGCATGCAGCCAAGCGGATCGCTCGACCCCAGCTCGACCGCGTCGATCGCCTCCCAGACCCGTTCGTTGGCGACGATTCCTGGCGTCTCCTTCGAGAGGTTGGCAAAGGGGTCCGATGCACGTCGGTGGTCGACGAATGGCCGTCCGCAGACGATCGAATAGCCCAGGTGCCGACAGATCCGCTGCAGCACGAGCCCGCCCCAAATGTCGTCGAAGCGCCGGAACGGCTGCTGGCGCCCCATCGGCGGGAAGTACATGAGGCACGCGACGTCACGCCGGAAGGCGACGTTCATCCCCGAGAGCGGAAAGTACTGCTCAGCGGACATGACACGGGTGGGGGCGTCGGCCACCGACGCGGCCGGTGCGGCGGCCGCCAGGGTGGTCACCGCGTCGAGGTCGGGACACCCGCGCCATAGGCCCATGCTGACCTGGACGTCAGGAAGGGTGCCCAGGTTGCGATACGGGAGGCCGCGAACGCGCATGCCAGGAACCGAGCTTTCCCACCGAGGTGTCCGGTAGAGATTCTTCCGGTGGAGGGGGACCAGGTCGTCCCCGGCCGGGAAGCAGTCGTCGTCGAGAGTGAGGATGATCTCGGCGCCCGTCGCCCAGGCGCGCCAGAAGCCGAACGAGCGGATCGCGGCGTCGTTTCGGGAGATGATCCACGGCTCGGGAAGCAACGCATCGATCTCCGCCCAGCTGAATGCCTCGAGGCGTTCCGCGGCCTCGGCTTCGAGGCCAGCCGGGAGCCGAAGGTCGAGTTCGGGCCCGTCCCGGACGATGATGATCCTGTCCCACGGCCATGGTGCCCAGGCCGCCAGGAACTCGGCGAGGTGCTCAACGCGGTTGGTCGGCACGACGAGTGCGTTCACAGGGCTCCCCTGATCCGCTCCGGGATCGGCTCACGCGTGTTCTCGAGATCGGGCCCGTGGTAGAACCACTCGTCGAACTCGGACGGTTCGGCGATCCGGTTGTGGCCGCGGCCGCCTGCAAGGTCGGCCTCGTTCCAGTTGCGAGCCGCCGCCGCGCGGTGGCGCGCCAGGCAGGTGTCGTAGTCCGCCCGGTGGAGGTGGACGAGCAGAAGCCCAGGATCGGATGGCTCGTCCGGAACCTCGAACTCCGAGTGGAAACCGTCCGACCAGCGCAACGGAACCCGCGACAGGAGCCGCTTCGAGTAGTAGTGCGAGCGATGCCAGTAGCCCCTCTGGGCGAGGAGAGGCCAATCGAAGCGCAACGGGGGCTCTCCGGGCTGATGCACGACGTTGTATCCCTGGCAGCGCGCGGCCGGCCGCTCGAGCGCGTCGATGTAGGCATCCAGTCCGGGATATTCGTCCGGGTCCGCGACGACGAACTCGTCCACCTCGGCGAAGAGCACTGCGTCATAGGAGCGCAGCAGGAATCGCTGAAACGCCTCCACCGTCGACTTGAGCCAGTGATGGTCGAACGACGCCTCCCGATGGACCGGCACCACGTGGCAGCGTCCCGCCAACCCCGTGGTGCACCCGTCGCCGCTGTCATGGTCGAGAACGAAGAGGTCGTCCCCGGAGAAGTACCGCCCGTAATGGTCCAGCCACAGCGGGAGCATCACCCTTTCGTCCTGGACGATGGTGAATGCGGCGCGACCTCGCCTCCCCTCGCTCTCGCAAGCGGGTCCCACCGCCACCTCGGTCGCCGCCGCCTCGCGCCAGCTGCCATCCGAAAGGCGGACGATCAGCGCGATCCGCGCCGTCTCCCCGGTGACGGCGCGGAGGTCCACTTCACCCTTGAACCCGCGGACCTCGCCGCGGGAGACCGGCCGGAGAGCCTCGCCGGTGTCGCGGACCCAGTCGCCAAGTCGAACCCTGGTGACGATGCTGTCGTCGACGGCGACATGCGCCGCCGCGACCGGCCTTTCCTCGTCGGATACCCAGCCGCGCACGCGCACGGTCCCTCGCCCCACGCTGGACCCAGCGATGGGTTCGTCGATCGCCGCCTGCACGGTGCCCAATGGCCCTCCCTGCTTGATCGTGGCCGTGCGTCAGGCCCCGCGGCGCTGGCGTTTGGGCCGCCGCGCCGGCGGCCCCGTGATCTTCTCGGGCCCGTCGCGGTCTTCGATCGCGACGTAGTCGCGGTCGCGCGCGCCGGTGTAGACCTGGCGCGGACGGGCGATCTTCTGCTCCGAGTCGTCGTTTCCCTCCATCCACTGCGCGACCCAACCGGAGGTCCGCGGGATTGCGAAGATCACCGTGAACATGTCCGTCGGGATCTGGAGCGCCTCGTAGATGATCCCGGAGTAGAAGTCGACGTTCGGGTACAGCTTGCGATCGGTGAAGTACTCGTCGTCGAGGGCGCGCCTCTCGAGCTCCTGGGCGATCTCGACGAGCGGGTTGTACTCGGTCGCCTCGAACACGTCGTCCATGTGCTGCTTGATGATGCGGGCGCGCGGGTCGTAGTTCTTGTACACCCGGTGGCCGAAGCCCATCAGGCGCTCCTCGCGATTCTTCACTCCCTCCAGGAAGTCCGGCACGTTCTCGACCGACTCGATCCGGCGCAACATCCGGAGGACCTGCTCGTTGGCGCCGCCGTGGAGCGGCCCGTAAAGGGCGGCGACCCCGGCGGCGACCGCCGAGTAGGGGTCCACCTGCGAGGAGCCGACGGCTCGGACCGCTGCGGTCGAGCAGTTCTGCTCGTGATCGGCGTGCAGGATGAACAGCACGTCGAGTGCCTTCGTGAGGCGCGGGTCAGGCTCGTACCGCAGCTCGGTCTTCTTGAACAGCATCGAAAGGAAGTTGCTGGGGTAGTCGAGCTCGTTGTCCGGATAGACGTAGGGGAGCCCGAGGCTGTGTCGGTAGGCGAATGCCGCCAGCGTCGGCATCTTGGCGATCATCCGGATCGCCGCCATGTAGCGCTCCTCGGGATCGTCGATGTGCTTGGCCTCCGGATAGAAGGTCGAGAGCGCGCCGACACCCGACAGCAGCATTCCCATCGGGTGCGCGTCGTAGCGGAAGGTCTCGAATAGGTTCTTGATGTCCTCGTGGACGAACGTATGGTGGGTGACGTCGAAGATCCATCGATCGAGCTGGGGCCGGGTGGGAAGCTCGCCGAAGGTGAGCAGGTACGCGACCTCCAGGTAACTGGCGTGCTCGCAGAGCTGCTCGATGGGATAGCCGCGGTGCTGAAGGATGCCGGCCTCCCCGTCGATGTAGGTGATCGCCGAGCGGCACGACGCGGTATTGGTATACGCCGGGTCGTAGGACATCAGGCCGAAGTCGTCCTCCGACGCCTTGATCTGCCGGAGGTCCATTCCCCGGATCGTCCCATCGGTGATCTCGAGCTCGTACGTCTCGCCGGTGCGGTTGTCCGTGACGGAAAGCGTGTTCTGCTCGGCCGTAGCTACCGCGCCGTCACCCTCGTGCTGAGTCTTGTCCTCGGTCGCCATCGCCTCTCCTGTTCAGCGGAAATCTCTTGCCCCAACATTCTCGCACCCGGTGGCTCTGTGGGAGGCTGTCACGGGTGGTGGCTGCCTCCGAACGCAAGCGCGGCGCACTTGCGCTCTTCGCCGGGCTGGATCGGCGGTATGACCTGCTGTCGGCCGTTTTCAGCTTCGGGCAGGACCCGCGCTGGCGACGTGAGATGGTCGGTCGCATTGATGCGGACCCCGCTGAGCGCGTCCTCGACGTCGCCACCGGCACCGGGCTGGTAGCGCGCGCCCTGGTCGAGCGTTACGGCTGCCGGGTCGTCGGCGTCGACCAGAGCGCGGACATGCTGAGCGGCGCCCGGCGTGCGCTGGGCCGTCGACCAGACCTGGCGGGCCGGATCGAGCTCCGCAAGGGAGAGGCCGAGAGCCTTCCGTTCGCCGACGGGGAGTTCGACCACCTCACCTTCACGTATCTCCTGCGGTACGTGGACGACGCCGCGGCGACCCTGCGCGAGCTCGCGCGCGTCGTCAAGCCTGGCGGCCGGATCGCTGCGCTCGAGTTCGGGCTTCCCGATCCGCCGCTGTGGCGCCCACTGTGGCGCTTCTACACCCGGCTGGTCCTGCCGGCCGCCGGGCGGTTGTTCGGCAGTGAGTGGTACGAGGTCGGCCGCTTCCTGGGCCCGAACATCGAGGAGCTCTACGCGAGGTGGCCGCTGGGCCGCCAGGTGGAGCTGTGGCGCGACGCCGGGCTTCACGACGTCCGGTTCCGCAGGATGAGCGTGGGCGGTGGAGTCGTCTTCTCGGGAGTGCGCGATGGCTGACGCGGACGCGGGCTCATCGGCGGCGGAGCATGGGGACTCCGCCCGCCGTCCAGCGTTCTACGCCCTCAGCCCTGGGGGATGGCGCGACGCGGTCACGGTCCTCCATCCGCCATACACGGCGTGGCACCTGAGCTACGTGGCCCTCGGCGCCGCGGCGGCGCCCCAGCTCCATCCGGTGCGCCTGTGGGCGGCGCTGGGAGCGTTTTTCCTCGCGGTCGGAGTCGCAGCCCACGCGCTCGACGAGCGGCAGGGCCATCCTCTGCGCACCCGCCTCGACGACCGGACGCTAGCGATCGCCGCAGGCGTCGCGCTCGCCGGGGCCGTGGGGATCGGGGTCGTGGGCCTGTTCGTGGTCTCCTGGACCCTGCTCCCCTTCATCGCGGCGGGGGCGTTTGCCGTCCTCGCCTACAACCTGGAGCTCTTCGGGGGCCGGTTCCACACGGATTTCTGGTTCGCGGCGTCCTGGGGGGCGTTCCCCGCTGTGACCGGGTTCTGGTCCAATGCCCTTGGGATCCACTCGGCCGGCGAGGCCATCGCATGCATCGGCGTGACGGCGGGGTGCTTTGGCCTGAGCCTCGCCCAGCGCCGGCTGTCGACGCCGGCGCGCGAGCTGCGGCGGCGGACCGTCTCCATCGTCGGAGTGCAGCGGCTGGCGGATGGCACCGAGAGAGAGCTGACGGCAGAGCGGCTTGCCGCTCCGCTCGACGGAGGGCTGAAGGCACTCTCGGCGTCGGTGGTGCTCCTGGCGGTGGCAGCCGTGGCCATCCGCCTATAGCCCCTCCTCAATGCGAATTGGGGGAGTGAGCACCCTATGGCGTACCCAAGTCCCCCGATTCGCGATCAGGCCGAGGCGGACTCGAAGTGGGTCATGCCGCGGAGCGCCTCGTAGCGCCCGCTGATCTCGTCCTCGGTGAGGCGCGCCACGCGCTCGGTGCCGAATTCCTCGACGTTGAACGAGGCCAGGACGGTCCCGTAGGCCATTGCCCGCCGGAGCGCCTCCGGGTCGGGGCTATCTGTGCCCTGCATGTCGAGGTAGCCCAGGAAGCCACCCGCGAAGCTATCGCCGGCGCCGGTGGGATCGCGAACGTCCTCCAGCAGAAAGCCCGGCAGCGCGAAGAACTCGTCCGGGGTGAAGAGCACGGCCCCGTATTCGCCCCGCTTGGCGACCACGATGCGCGGTCCCATGTCCATGACGGCGCGGGCGGCGCGGGCGAGGTTTGGCTCCTCGGTAAGCATGCGGATCTCCGAGTCGTTGAACAGGAGGCAGTCGACCTCGCCGATTGCGGCCACCAGCGAATCGCGAGTCGTCTCAATCCACAGGTTCATCGAGTCGAGCGCCGCCAAGCGGGAGCCGTCGGCCTGCGCGCGGACCCCGCGCTGGAGGTCGGGCTGGATGTTGCCCAGGAAGAGCACCTCCGCCGACCTCGAAGCCTTCGAGAGCTTCGGATCGAAGTCGGCGAACACGCCGAGCTGGGTGTCGTCGGTATGGGCGACGTTCATGTCCGCCTCGTAGTGGCCGCGCCAGAAGAAGGTTTGGCCTCCCTCGACCCGCTCGACGTCGGAGGTGTCCACTCCCCGCTCCCTCAGGAGCCCGAGGTGCTCGTCGCCGAAGTCGTCGCCGACCGGTCCCACGATCCGGACCGTGGTGAAGAAGCGGGCGGCCAGAGCGAAGTGGACCGCCGAGCCGCCGAGCATGCGGTCGCGCTCCCCGAAGGGGGTTCGCACGGAGTCGAACGCGATCGATCCCACCACCGTCAGGGCCACGGGCGTGCATCCTAGGGATGAGCGGATGACCGGGGTCGATACCGTTCCGCGGCATGTCAGAGCGGCGAAAGCTGGACGCGAGCCGGAATTCCGGGTCCCACCGGGCCGTGTGCGGCCGATGACGCCCTTCAGCGAACTCGGCCTTTCCGAGGACATTCTCCGGACTCTGGGCGAGCTGGGGTACGAGGATCCGACCCCGATTCAGGAACAGGCGATCCCCGAGCTCCTTGCCGGCCACGACGTGATCGGCCAGGCCCAGACCGGCACTGGCAAGACCGCCGCATTCGGTTTGCCGCTCCTGGACTACCTCGACCCTTCGAGCGGTGACACCCAGGCGCTCGTGCTCACGCCAACCCGCGAGCTCTGTATCCAGGTGACCCAGGCGCTCCGCGCCTACGCCGAGCACCTGCCGATCGAAGTGATCGCGGTCTTCGGCGGCCAGGCCGTGGCGACCCAGCAGTCGCGCCTGCGCCAGGCGGCGCAGGTCGTGGTCGCAACCGTGGGCAGGACCCTCGATCTCGTCAACCGCGGATCGCTGGATCTGACCTCCGCGCGCTACGTCGTCCTCGACGAGGCGGACGAGATGCTCGATCTTGGGTTCATCGACGACGTGGAGCGGATCCTGCGCCTCTCTCCCTCCGGGCGGCAGACAGCGTTGTTCTCGGCGACGATCCCGCCTCCAATCGAGCGGCTCGCCGATCGCTACATGTACGACCCTGTGACGATCCGCGTCACTCCGAAGCAGCTCACCGTCGATGCGATCGAGCAGGCCTTCGTCGAGGTCCCGGCGCGCCAGAAGGTCGACCGCCTGATCGAGATCCTGAAGGCCGAGGAGCCCGAGCAGGCGATCATCTTCTGCCGCACAAAGCTGGGCACGGCGAAGCTGGACGACACGCTCCGTGCCCGCGGCCTCGGAGTCAAGGCCCTTCACGGCGACATGAGCCAGGGACAACGGGACGGCGTGATGCTGGCTTTCAAGGATCATCGCCTGCGGCTCCTGGCGGCCACCGACGTCGCAGCGCGCGGTCTCGACATCGAGCACGTCACCCACGTGATCAATTACGACGTCCCCGACGCGACGGACACATATGTCCACCGCATCGGGCGCACCGGGCGGGTCGGGCGCACCGGGCGCGCCATCACGTTCGTCACCCCGGCGCAGCGCGACGAGATCGCGCGCATCGAGAGAGAGGCCAAGACGAGCATCGGGGAGTGGGAGCCGCCCGAGGAGCGCCTCGAGCACGCCCCTCGTCCCCGGCGCCATCATGAGCCTCGTCCCGAGGCGATCGCCGAGCGTGAAGCTGGCGGGACCCCGCGCGAGGTGGACCGGGTAACGCCCGGCAATGGTGGTCTCGCCAAGCTGTTCATCAACCGCGGGACGCGTAGCGAGATCACGGACGACGACGTCAGGTGGGCGCTCACCGAGGGTGCGGTGGTGCCGGAGGAGGCGATCAAGTCGATCCGGGTGCTGGAGCGGTTCTCGTTCGTGGAGCTCGACGCCGCTCAGGCAGAGCAGGCGGTCGAGCGGCTCGAGGGCACGAAGCTCAAGGGCAAGCAGATCCGGGTTGAGTACGCCCGCGGGTAGCCGCCCGGCCGGCGCCGTGTCTCAATCCAAGACCACGGCGAAGGCCCGGCCCCGCTCGCGCCGAGTCCTCTATCTGATCGCGGCGCTCGTGGTCCTGGTCGCCGGCATCTGCCTCTGCGCCGACCGGCAGCGAAGCGGCGACATGTACCTGCTGCTGTTCTCGGGCCGGTACGTCGTCGACCACGGGCTGGTGAGTCACGACCCGTTTCCCACGATCGAGCACGGCGCCGAGTGGCTGAACCAGCAGTGGCTCTCGGAGGTGGCCTTCTATGCGACCTACAAGGTGATCGGTATCACCGGGATCACGGTCCTCTACACGATCGTGCTCGCTCTGCCTTTGGGCGTCGCGCTCGCGCTGATCCGGCGTAAGTCCACCGCTGCGCTGGTGGTCCTCACGGCTCTCTACGTGCCCGGGCTCCTCGCGATCATCCACCCGCGCGCGGCCGGGTTCACGCTGCTCCTGTTCTCGCTCCTGCTCGTGGCGGTCGCCGCCGCCTGTGACCTGGTGCCGCTGCCGGGCCGCATGCGCGTGCGGCCGCTCTGGGCGATCGTGCCGATCCCGCTCCTGTTTGCCCTATGGGCCAATCTGCATGGCGGGTTCATCGCCGGGCTCGTCCTGATCGGCCTCGTGGTCGCCGGCCTCATCATCGACCGGTGGCGCGGAATTCGCGGCACGGTCGAGCCCCGGCTGATCTTCGGGCTGGCGGCATCCGGCGCGCTCGCGGTGGCGGTAGTGACGTTCGCGACGCCGCTTGGCATTGACCTCTGGTCCTACGTCGCGAGCTTCCGCAATTCGGCGCTATCGGTGGCGTCCACGGAGTGGGAGCCGGTCACCCAGTCCGTCGCAGGCACGGCGTATGTCGTGCTTGCGGCGTGCGTGGGCGTCTGGCTTTGGTGGCACACGTCACGGCCGCGAGCTCTGATGCCCGCGCTGGTGACCGCCGGCCTGCTCGTGTTCGCCGCGGCCTCCATGAGGAACATCATCTTCGTCGGCCCTGCGCTCGTGCTGCAGATGGTGGCGGCGCTTCCCGACCGCGCCGCAGAGCCGTCGCGGCTCGTGCTCGCGGCGGCCTCGGCGGTCGCCGCGGTCTCGCTGGCGGTCTTCGCCGTTCTCGGGCCCGCCGACAACGAGCACGTGGGGTATCCCGCCGTGCAGTACGCAATCGATCACCCGCCGGCCGACGGCCGCATCGCCGCGTACGCCGGCCCGAGCTCATACATCCTCTGGCGCCGCCCCGAGACCCGCGTCGTGATCGACGGCTGGCTGGAGCACTTCACGGCCACGCAGTTGCGAGGGAACTTCGGCCTGCTCCACGGGACGATCGAGGACCCTGGACCCGTGGTCCGGCGGCTCGACGTCGGGGCAGTGATCGCGCACATACCCGAGGCGGTTGAGCGCCTCGAAGACGACGGCTTCGAGGCCAAGTTCACCGGTCCCGACGGGACCTACCTCGTCCGTCCCGCGGCCGCCGGCAGGGGCGGCTGACGCGCCCGGATGCATCTCCATGGGAACCGAAGCGAGGTGCTGTACGCGGGTGCGCTGAGCGCCGCGCTCGCGGGGGCGTACCTGGCCTGGCAGCCGCCGAGCGCGGACCTGAGCGCCCAGTTCTTCCGCGCGGACGAATTCTCCGCTCACGGCTTGGAGATCTGGAACAACGCCTGGTACTCCGGCCACTACCTCGCCGGCTACAGCCTCGTCTCCCCGGCCCTCGGGGCCCTCATGGGTCCGCCGCTCCTTGGCGCGGTGGTGGCCGTCGTCTCCGCGGTCGCCTTTGCCGCGATCGCCCGCCGCGGCTACGGCGACCGGGCGCTGCCGGGCTCGCTGTGGTTCGCGGCCGGAACGGCGACGCTGCTACTGACCGGCAGGATCACCTTCGCGCTTGGTATCGCCATCGCGCTCCTCGCGCTCCTCGCGCTCCCCTGGCGCGGCCCGGCCGCCCCGCTCCTGGGGGCGGCCGCCGGGCTGGCGAGTCCGGTGGCGGGTCTCTTCGTCGCGCTCGCCGCGGCCGCGAGCGCCTACGCCGACCGGTATCGCGGCAAGGCGCTCGCCCTCGCCCTCGCGGCACTAGGCGCCACGGTCGGCCTCTCCTTCCTCTTCCCCGCCGGCGGCGACGAGCCGTTCCCGCTGTCGCCGTACCTGAAGCTGGTCGTCTTCTGCCTGCTCGCGCTGTGGCTCATACCCGCCGACGAGCGGGTGCTGCGGGCGGGGATTGCGATGTACCTCGCCGTCGCGACCCTCGCCTTCGCGATTCCCAATGCACTCGGCGACAACGCGGTGCGGCTGGGAACGCTCTTCGGCGGGCCGGTCCTCGCCCTCGCGCTGTTTCGCCGGCGCACGGTCGCCCTGATCCTGCTGGCCCTCCCGTTGATTTACTGGCAGTGGTGGGATGCCGCGCGGGAGGTCGCGCGGTCCAGCGGCAATCCGGCCGCGAGCGAGGCCTACTTCGCGCCGCTCCTCTCCCGCCTCGCGTCTCTCGACGACGGTACGGGGCGGATCGAGATACCGCCCACGATTGACCGCGGGGAGGCCCGATTCGTCGCGCCGCGCTTCCCGCTCGGCCGCGGCTGGCTGCGTCAGGAGGAGTCGAGCGACATCGACGAGTTCACCGACGGCCACCTCACCTCCGCCGCGTACGGCCGGTGGCTCACCGGTCACGGGATCACCTACGTGGCGCTGGCCGACGCCCCGCTCGACTACCTGGCCGAGGACGAGGCGGACCTGATTCGAGGGGGGCTGCCGTATCTCGAGCCGGTGTGGTCGAACGGCGACTGGCGGCTGTACCGGCTTCGCCGGGCTGCGGGAATCCTGCCGGCGTCCACACGAGGCCAGTCGGGGGATGCGCCACGGCTCGCCGCGCTTGATCCGCAGAGCTTCGCCATTTCGGCGCCGCGCAGGGGGAGCTTCCTGGTTCGCATCCACTACACGCCCTACTGGACTGTCACCGGCGGCGATGCGTGCGTCGAGCGGGACGGCGACTGGACCCGCATCGTCGTTCGGGAGCCCGGGGACGTGCAGGTAGCGGCCCGCTTCGGCCTCGCAGGCATCCTCGGTCGCGATTCGGAATGCTCGGCATAGCGCTGGCGCTGGCATCGAGCGTCGCCTGGGGGACCTCCGACTTCCTCGGCGGGTTGCGCAGCCGCCGGATCTCTGCACTCACGGTGCTGCTGGTGAGCCAGCCCGTCGGCTTGGTGCTTGCCCTGGCCGTCGCGCTGACCGCCGGCGGCGACGCCCTGAGCGCGCGCGACGCGGCGATCGCGGCGGGAGCGGGGGTGACCGTCGTGATTGCCCTCGGAGCGTTCTACCGCGCGATGGCGCTGGGGTCGGTGACCGTC
Source organism: Solirubrobacterales bacterium (assembly GCA_045805825.1). GTDB lineage: Bacteria > Actinomycetota > Thermoleophilia > Solirubrobacterales > 70-9 > AC-56. Next base: position 47,602 of record JBJMKM010000021.1, on the reverse strand, counting down.
GTCGCCACGATCGGCGCGCTGGGCGTACTGGTGCCGGTCGCCGCGGGGTTGGTCCAGGGGGATCGGCCAGGCGCGCTTCAGGCGGTCGGCGCCGCCGTGGGGATCGCCGGGGTGGTCTTGGTCGCCCGCGAGCCGGACCCGGAATGGCGGGCGGCGAGCAGGGTCGCGATCGGACTTGCCGCGCTCGCGGCGCTGGGATTCGGGACCTTCTTCCTGGGCCTCGACCTCTCGTCGGGCCCACGACCCGCTTGGACCATCGTCGCCGCTCGGACGGGCGGTGTTGCGATCCTCCTGATCGCGGCCGCGTTCGTCAGGCCCTCGATGCGGATTGAGCCGGCGCTCCTGCCCTCGCTCGTGGCGATCGGGCTCTTCGACGTTCTGGCCAACTCGCTCTTCGCCCTGGCGACGAACCACGGTTTGCTCTCGCTGGTCGCTGTTGCCGGGTCGCTCTACTCGGCCGTGACCGTGCTGCTCGCCTGGTTCGTGCTGGGCGAGCGGCTGGCGCTTCCCCAGCGAGCGGGGGTCGTTACCGCGCTCGCCGGCGTCGCCCTGATCGCCGCGGGCAGCTGAGACTCACGACGCCTCGAGCGGCAGCTTGATCCCGAACAAATCCTCGATCCGTGCCACCGTGGCGGCCGGGTCGCGATGAAGGATCGCGGTCATGCCCACCGCCTCGGCGCCCTCACAGTTCTCCCGCAGGTCGTCGACGAACACGCACGAGGCAGGCGGCTCGGAGAGGCGCTCTGCGGCCAGGCGGTAGATCTCCGGCTGCGGCTTGTGCAGGCCCACCTCCGCGGAGATCACCGCGTCGTCGAAGAGCTCGGCGAGCAGGTCGCGGTCGTAGTGGGAAGTGCTCCACGAGTTCGAGATCAGCCCCGTTTTGATCCCACTGGAACGAACCGCCCGCACCGCCGCGGCGATCGATTCCTCCGGCAGCATCCCCCGGAACATGCTTTCGATGAGGTCGGTGGCATCGGACAGGCCCAGGCGATCGGCGAACCGATGCTCGAATTCCGCCTCCTCGAGCTCGCCGGTCTCCAGCCCGCGCAGGTCGGCGAGTGCACCCGGGTCCTCGCGAAAGAGTCGCTTGACAGTGTTCTCCTCGAGTCCCTTCTCTCGGCAGAAATCGGCGAAGCTGTCCCACACCGAGGTGGTCATCACACCGCCGAAGTCGAGGAGCAGCGCTGTGTAGCGGTGGGGCGGGGAACTAGGATCTCCGGGCATGTTTGTCGAGGAACGTTTAGCGACGAGTCAGGCAGGTAAGGCGGCGTAGCCGCCGCAATAGGTGTGGCCGCGGACGAGGCTATCGACCAGCCGAAGCTCGAGGATTGGTTCGCAAGGGAAATCGACGGCGCCACGCCACCGCTTGCCTTCGATCGGATCTCAGGCGGGCGCTCGAATCTGACCTACGGGGTGACCGACTCCGCCGGGCGGTGTTGGGCGCTGCGGCGGCCACCGCTCGGCAAGCGCCTGGCGTCGGCGCACGACATGGCGCGCGAGCACAGGATCCTCGCCGCGCTGGGCCCGACCGAAGTGCCCGTGCCGCCGGTGGTAGCGCTGTGTGAGGACGACTCCGTGAACGGCGCGCCGTTTTACGTCATGGAGTTCGTCGACGGGCCGATCCTCCGGACTCGCCAGGAGGCGGAGGCGGCCTTCGAGGCCGGCGACCGCCAGCTGATCGGCGAGCGGGTCGTGGACACCCTCGTCGACATCCACGCCGTGGACCCGGAGGAGATCGGCTTGGGCGACCTTGCGAAGAGGGAGGATTACGTCGCCCGCCAACTCCACCGCTGGCAGGGCCAGTGGGAGAAGTCGAAGACGCGCCAGGTCCCGCTCGTCGACGACGTCCACGACCGCCTCGCGCGGCGCATTCCGGAGCAGGGGCCGGCGACGATCGTCCACGGGGACTACCGGCTCGACAACATGATCCTGTCGCCGACCGGCGAGATCGCCGCGGTCGTCGACTGGGAGCTGTGCACGCTCGGCGATCCGCTGGCCGACGTGGGCATGCTCCTCATGTACTGGTCGGAGCCGGGAGACGAGCTCATGCCGCTGTTCGACCCGCCGACGACCGCCGCGGGGTTCCCGAACCGGGATCTGGTCCGTAGCCGCTACGCCGAGCGTTCGGGCCGCGACCTGGCGGAGATCGACTACTACGTCGCGCTGGCCTGCTGGAAGCTCGCGATCATCCTCGAAGGGGTCTTCTCCCGCTATGCGGCGGGCCAGTACGGCACCGACGCGGGGGCCTACGAGCAGTTCGGCGAGGTGGTGGTGCGGCTCGCCGAGGGCGCCGACGAGGCCGAGCGGCGTTTGGGATAGCTCAGGCCGGCTGTGCTGCGGGCGTCTGGGTCTCGGCCGTCGCCTCGACCTCCTTGGCCCAGTGATTCAGTTCGCGGCGGGCGATGACCATCTTGTGGACCTCGTCGGGGCCGTCGGCGACCTTCAGCATCCGTGAGAACCGCCACATCCCCGCGAGCGGGGTGTCGTCGGACATGCCGAGAGCACCGTGAACCTGGATCGCGCGATCGAGGACGTCCATCACGACGTTCGCGGCGACGACCTTGATCATCGAGATCTCGCGCCGCGCCTCGCGCTTGCCCTGGGTGTCCATCTTCCAGGCGGCCATCAGGGTCAGCAGGCGCGCCTGCTCTACCTCCATGCGCGACTTCGCGACGAAATCCTGGACGAATTGCTTGTCGGCGAGCTTGCCGCCGAACGTCTCGCGGGAGTTCGCCCGCTTGCACATCATCTCGATGGCCCGTTCCGCCGTCCCGATCGCTCGCATGCAGTGGTGGATCCGCCCGGGCCCGAGCCGATCCTGCGCGATCACGAAGCCGGCCTGCCGCGGGCCGAGCAGGTTGGTCTCGGGTACGCGGCAATCCTCATAGCGGATCTCGCAGTGCCCGGGCCCGCCGTCGTGGCCCATCACGGAGACGGGACGCACGAGGTTGAAGCCCGGATTGTCGACCGGGACCAGGATCATCGACGCGCGCCCGTAGGGGTGGGCATCGGCGTCGGTTACGCACATGACGATGGCGACCGAGGCCCCCACGGCTCCCGACGTGAACCACTTGTGGCCGTTGACGACCCACTCGCCGTCCACGAGCTCGGCGTGAGTCTGCAGGGTGGTCGGGTCGGACCCGGACACCTCGGGCTCGGTCATCGAGAAGCACGAGCGGATATCACCCTCGAGAAGCGGATCGAGCCACGCGGCACGCTGCTCGTCTGACCCGTGCTCGGCGAGGATCTCCATGTTCCCGGTATCGGGCGCGGAGCAGTTGAACGCCATGGGGGCAATCGCCGGACTGCGGCCCATCTCCTCGCAGAGGACGCCGTACTCCCAGTTGGTGAGACCGGCGCCGTAGCGCTCGTCGGGCATGAAGAGGTTCCACAGGCCGGCCTCGCGCGCCTTCGCGCGGACCTCGACCAGGATCTGCGGATAGGGCGTCCCGGGAGCGACCTCGTCGTCGAGCGCTTGCAGCGCCTCGAGCTCGACGGGATACACGTGCTCGCCCATGAACTCGCGAATCCGGTCGCGGAGCTCGGCCACGCGCGGGCTCAGATCGAAGTCCACGGGGGCAGCGTACCCCGCGAATCGTTTCGCCGTGGTTGTGGCTAGCCCGCCGGTGCCGCCGCCTGGCGCGTGCCGTCCCGAATGCGCTGGCGGTGGAGGCCGATCTGGAAGGCGAACAGCCCGATGATCACGAGCGCGGCGAGGCTCATCGACGGGATCAGGACCTCCGGCGGCACCTTCTCCTTGAGGATCAGCGTGATCGCGGAGGCGATCATCACGACGCCCAGCGCATTGCGCAGGAGGCCTGTCGGTACCCGTACGGCGAGCTGACTTCCGATCAGGACCCCAGGAACGGAGCCGATGAGGATGTTGGCGGCGAGTCCCAGGTCGACGTTGCCGCCGACCCAGTGCGCCGCGCCGGCGGCCCACAGGAGGATTGCCGCGTGGACGACGTCGGTTCCCACGACGCGCTGCGGTGTGAGGCGGAAGACCGCGATCAGGACGATCGCGATGAGCGTTCCGCTGCCCGCGGAGGTGAGCCCGATCACGAAGCCCGTAGTGGCGCCGGTGATGACCGCGGCGACGATGTGGCGCCGGTAGAGGTGCATCGCGTATCGCTCGGGGATCACGTCGCGCAGGAAGAGGGCCCGGATGAGCGTGGCGACTCCGACGACGAGGAGCGCGGCACCCACCGCGCCCAGCACGACCTGGTTAACGGTGTCTTCGCCGTAGGCGTTCTGGAGCACCTCGATAATCCAGACGCCGATAATCGCCATCGGGACGCTCCCGACCGCCAGCCAGAAGACGATCGCGCGGTGGACGGTGTGGTGCTTGAGGTGCCGCCAAGCGCCCGCGGTCTTGGTGACGGCGCCGTAGAAGATGTCCGTGCCGACGGCGGTCACCGGCTGGATCCCGAACAGCAGGATCAGTAGAGGGGTCATCAGAGATCCGCCGCCCATGCCGGTCAAACCGATGAGCATGCCGATCCCGAATCCGAAGATGACGATGACGGGATCCATCTGAGGCCTCGTTCGCTGCTGCCCTTTCTGGCCCTTTCCAATCAGGATGGTCGAGAGCCAGGCACGGCAGGGTAGCAACCGCCTCTTTCCCCGGTTCAGCGGGGGAAATGACGCGGCGTCAGCGCTTGACCCAGGCGTCTGGGTCCTTGGCGAGGCGGCCGACCGGCTCCGGAAGATCGTCGGCGCAAACGTCCGCCAATGTGACCTGCTCCAGCACGGCGCGGAGGTTGGCGCGGACCGCGATCCACACGTCGCGCAGGCGCTCGGCCGGCCCCGGGTACGTAGTGTCCTCGGGAGCCCAGTCCTGGACGTTGGCGAGCGGCCCCTCGACGGCACGGATCACGTCGGCGATCGTGATGTCGTCGGGGGGCTTCGCCAGCCAGTAGCCACCGCGGGCGCCCCGCTTGGCCCGCACCAGGCGAGCGTGCTTGAGCTCGAGGAGGATGTGCTCCAGGAACTGGAGCGGGATGTCCTGCGATTCAGCGAGCTGCTCGCCCTTGACGGGCTCGCCATCGGGCGCGGCGGCCAGCTCCAAGGCTGCCCGCACCGCGTAGTCGGCCTTTGCGGTGATCCTCATTTCGTCACAATGCTGCGCTTCATGATCGATCTACAGGCGCACTCGACCGTATCGGATGGCCAGCTGCCGCCGCGAGAGGTTGCGGCCGCGGCGGCGCAGGCGGGCGTCACCGTGATGTCGCTGACCGATCACGACGCCGTCGCGGGGGTCGCCGACGCGGTCGCCGCGGCCACCGAAGGTGGGATCGAGTGCGTGCCTGCGGTGGAGATGTCGTGCGTCCACCGCTACTCCGATGACCTCCACATGCTCGGGTATTGGGTGGATCTGGATGCGATCGCGCCGGCGTGCGAACGCGCGCAGCAGGAGCGAATGAACCGGGCGAAGGAGATCATCGAGCGGCTGAACGGGCTCGGCATCGACGTCAGGTTCGAGGACGCCGTCGCGCAGGCCGGTGCGGCCGACTCGATCGGCCGGCCGCACATCGCCCGCGCGGCGGGCGCGGGGCCCGACCTGGGTCCCTTCTTCGAGGAGTACCTCGTCCCGGGCGCGAAGGCGTTCGTGGCACGCCGCTGGCCGAGCGCCGAGGAGGCGGTCGAGCTGATCCACGGCGCGGGGGGCGTAGCCGTCGTGGCGCATCCCTACTGGGACGTCAGCGCGCCGGAACAGGTCCGCGATCTCGTTGAGAGCATGGTTCGCGACGTCGGGCTGGACGGGATCGAGACGTTCTACCCGCCGCACACCAAGGCGCAGACCGCCCACTGCCTCGAGCTCTGCGAGGAGTTCGATCTCACGCCGACCGCATCATCGGACTTCCACGGCCCCACGCACAAGACCTTCGCCCGCTTCGGCGCCTACAACACGTACGGCCTGGGCGAGCCGCAGGTGCCCGAGCGGCCGTAGCCCTCCCCCGTCGGTTCGGGACCAGCTCGGAGGTGTGCGCAGCTAGCTGGTCGCTGCGAGCTCGCCGGCCGGGATGAGGTCGCGGCCCTCGAGGTAGTCGAGGATCTGCTGCGCCGATTCCTCGGGTGACTGCTTGTCGGTCTCGATGGTGAGCTCGGGGTTCTCCGGCGGCTCGTACGGGTCGGAGATGCCGGTGAACTCCTTGATCTCGCCCGAGCGCGCCTTGGCGTACAGGCCCTTGACGTCACGCTCCTCGCAGACCTCGAGCGGCGCCTTGGCGTAGACCTCGATGAACCGCTCGCCCATCTTCTGGCGGGCCTCGTCGCGGATGTCGCGGTACGGCGAGATCGCCGCGGTGATCACCGGGACGTCGTTGCGCGAGAGGAGGTCGGCGACGAAGGCGATGCGGCGGATGTTCGTGTCGCGGTCCTCCTTGGAGAAACCGAGTCCCTTGGAGAGGTTCTCCCGGACGATGTCGCCGTCCAGGACCTCGAGCTTGGATCCGCGGCGGCGGAGCTCCTTCACCAGGTGTGTCGTGATCGTGGTCTTTCCCGAGCCGGAGAGGCCGGTGAACCAGAGACAGAATCCCTTCTCGGATGCCATCAGTCGTTCTCCTTTCGATAAGCGTCGATGAGGATCTCAGCAACCTCGTCCCGGCTGAATTCGTGGGGCGGCTTCTCGCCGCTTGCGAGCATCTCCCTGACCTTGGTACCCGAGAGGAACAGATGTGACTCCTGGGGATGCGGGCAGGTCTTGGCCGATCCCATGCCCTCGCACTCGTGGCACCAGAAGGTGTGCTCGAAGAAGAGCGGCGTGATGCCGAGCTCGTTGAGATCGATGTCGTCGAAGATGTGCTGGGCGTCGTAGGTGCCGTAGTAGTCGCCCACGCCGGCGTGATCGCGGCCCACGATGAAGTGGGTGCAGCCGTAGTTGCGGCGGATGATCGCGTGCAGCACGGCCTCGCGAGGTCCGGCGTAATGCATCTTGCCGGGGTTCACGCCGAGCATGACGTGCTCCGGGTGGTAGTAGTTCTCCATCAGGACCTCGTAGCAGCGCATCCGCACGTCCGCGGGGATGTCGCCCTTCTTGGTCTCGCCGATCAGCGGATGGATGTAGAGGCCGTCGCAGATCTCGAGGGCGGCCTTGGTGAGGTACTCGTGCGCCCGATGGATCGGGTTGCGGGTCTGGAAGGCGACGATGCGCCTCCAACCGCGGTCGGCGAACGCCTTGCGCGACTCCTCGGGAGTCTGATAGCGGCGCATGAACGCCTCGTCGTGATCTGGCAGCGCGTCCGCCTCGATCGTGCCCCCGATGGAGCGCGTGCCCTCCTGGCGTATGGCTGCGACGCCGGGATGCTCGTCGTCGGTCGTGCGGTAGACCTTCTCGCCCTCCAGGTCGATATCCCGCTCCCAGACCTCCTCCACCGTCAAGCGTCCGAGCTTCTTTCCGTTGGGAGCGGAGAGCTCGACCACGTCGCCCTCGGTGACGTCGAGGTCGGATTGCAAGGTGATCGGGATCGGCCAGATGTCGCCGGACGCAAGGCGCATGTCCTCGCAGACCGAGCGCCAGTCGTCGGAGCCCATGAATCCGTTGAGCGGCGCGAAGCCGCCGTTGGCGAGCAACTCGAAGTCTGAGGCCTGGCGTGCGGTTAACGTGAGCGCCAGAGCCGTTGAGGAATCAGCGGCCATCGAGAGCGCGAGAGGTTAGCGGGTCGCGATGAGCACTACCCGTTGAGCCCGCACTCGGTTCGGTCGGTGCCGGCCCAGCGGCCGGCGCGCGGATCCCCGCCCGGCCCTGGCTTCGTGGTGCACGGCATGCAGCCGATCGAGGGGTAGCCCTGGTCGTGGAGCGGGTTGTACGGGACGTGATGGTCCTTGATGTAGTTCCAGACCGTTCTGTCGTCCCAGTCGACGAGCGGGTTGAGCTTCCAGCGGTCGAAGCGGATATCCCAGCCGAACCGAGCGGCTTCGGCGCGCGTCGTCGAGTCGACCCGGCGAACGCCCGAGACCCAGCAGTCAGTCCCCTCAAGCGCACTCCGCATCGTCTCGACCTTGCGCGTGGCGCAACAGTCATCATCCTCACCCCACTCGCCGGCCTCCCAGCGCTCCCGAAGCCGGGGCGGATTGTCCTGGACGAATCGCTCGAACTCGATCCCGTAACGGGCCGCGAGCGCCTCCCGGGTTTCATGAGTCTCCGGGAACAGCAGCTCGGTGTCGAGATAGAAGAATCGGACGCTCGGATCGATCCGGTGGGCCATGTCGACGATGACCGAGCTGGTCTTCTGGAAGGAAACGGCAAACCCGAGGTTCGAGCCGAAGTTCTCGATCGCCCAGGCGATCGCTTCCTCGGCGCCCATCTCCTCGACCTCGGCCGAGATCTCACTTGGCTCAACCACGCGGCCGCCGATGGTAGGGAGGCGCCGCGGACGGCCATTGCCATTGGCGCCGTTGCCGTTCGCATTCGGCACGTCAACATCTTCGGCGTGAAGGAGCTGACGCCTGGTCTCGAGCGCACTCTGGTGAACCGTCATACCGCGCACTCGCCCTCGCCGCGCTCGACCTTGTACGGCTCAGAGCGACTCCAGTCGATGAACTGGTCGAGGTTCTCGAGGGTGAACTCGACCGGCATCGAGAGATCCTTCACCGACTCCTCGAAGTGCCCCTTGCCCACGCGCTCCGCGTAGGAATTGAAGGTCTCGCCGTCGTTGCGCTCGTCCTCGTACATGCGGATCCAGCGTTCGACCGCATCCGGGACCCGCTTGGCCGGTAGGCGCGACTTCAGCCGCACGCCGAAGACGACCTTGCCCAAGCCATTACCGCCGATGTGGGGGATGTAGGCGGGAACCTGGTGGTCGCCGACCTTTAGCGATGCCCCGTAGAACCCGATGCTGCCGATGTGGTGCTGGCCGCACCCGTTCGGGCAGCCCGACATCTTGATCTGGATCTCGCGAGTGAGCGGGTCGGTGATCCCCATCGACCGGATCCGCTCGTGCACGGCGGCATTCAGGCCCATGGAGCTCGTGATCCCGAGCTTGCAGCTGTCGGTGCCAGGACAGCTGACGACGTCCTCGACCTCGTCGGCGCCGGACGCGTTCAGCCCGAGCTCGCCGAGGCGGTTCCACACGTCGTAAATCGACTCGTCGCGCACCCAGCGGAGCACCAGGTTCTGCTCGACGCTCGTGCGTGCATAGCCGCCGGTGAAGTCGCGCATGAGCTGTGCGAGGCCGCGGAACTGCTCGGGGCTGAGGTCGCCGCGCGGAACCTTCACGACCACTGTGTTGAAGCCTTCCTGGCGCTGCGTCTGCACGTTTGACTCGACGAAGCGCTCGAACTCGGAGCGATCCCCGTTCGGGCTCTCGACCGCGGCGGGCGGAGGCGGCGCGTGCTCCTCCTCGTCGTCGAGAAGGGTCAGGCGGTCGAGGTCATACTCGCGCTCGTTGACCCAGTCCCCCTGGAGCTCCTCGTCGACGAGCTCGCGGAACTCCTCGATGCCGATCTTGTCGACCAGGACCTTGATCCGGGCGCGAGCCCGGTTCTTTCGCAGCCATTCCTGGCGATCGAAGATGCGGACGATCGCCTCGGACACCCTCAGGTACTCGCCGTCGTCGAGCGTGACGAACTCGCGAACGGTCTGGGCGACCCGAGGCATGATCGACGTGCCGCCGCCCACAACCATCTCGGCTCCTCGCACTCCGTCGCGAATCTTCGGGATGAAGCCCAGGTCGTGGATCCCGGTGATCGCGCGGTCGGCCTCCGAGGCGGTGAAGGCCGTCTTGAACTTCCGCGGCATCACCTGGGTCGTCGGGTGACGGACGAAGTAGCGGACGTACGCCGTCGCGTACGGCGTGATGTCGAAAGGCTCGTCGGCGGAGACCCCGGCATACGGATCGCCGGTGACATTGCGCATCGTGTTCCCGCAGCCCTCGCGGCTGGAGAGGCCCGCCTCGGCGAGGACGCGCAGCGCCTCCGGTGCCTCTGACGTGGGGATGTGGTGAAGCTGGATGTTCTGGCGCGTGGTGATGTGACCCTTGCGGAGCGGGGCGAAGCGCTCGGCGATCTCGCCGAACTTCTCCATCTGCTCCGGGGTGACGCCGCCGAGAGGAAGCTTGACCCGAATCATCTGCACCTCGGGCTGGCGCTGGCCATATACGCCCTGCTTGAGCCGGAACGGGATGTACGTGTCCTCGCCGATGTCCTGGCGCAGGAACTTGGTCGTCTCGGTGTCGAAGTCCTCGAACTCGTGCTCGAGGATCGGGATCACGTGACCCGGGACGTCCTCGTAGACCTCCGGGTTCTCCAGCGAGCCGACCGGCCCCTTGCCCTTGCGGCCCTTGGTGGCATCGACATCGAGCTTGTGCTGGGCGGCAATCCGCTCGGCCGCCGACCGCGCCTCGGTGGCGGTGGGTTCCATCCGGCCATATTACACAAATCCTGACCGGCTTTAGGGCATTTAGATGATGCCCGCGATGTCAGGTCGGGCTAGTCGACGTCGGTGCCCTCGATCAGGAAGGCGACGCGCACGTGAGCGCGGTATTCGTCCAGGTTCTCTCCCCGGATCCCGGTGCTGACGATGTCGACGGCGCGGATGTTCCGAAGCGAGCTCTGCGCCTGCTTCAGCGCCTGCATCGCCGCGTCGTCGGTGGACGTCTTCGAGCTTCCAACCAGCTCGATGATCTTGACAACCGCCACTGTCTCCTCCTGTCGTTGCTTGACGGACGGAACGGCTGCTGGTGAGGGCCGTGTTCTATCTGGTCCGAGAGCCCCAGGCAAGCGTGGGCGAACGCGAGACGCCCTCCTGGAGGGCCGCACGCTGCCAGCGGCTCTGCGTGCTGGATTCGTGGGAGGGGGCCGGCGCGGTGTCGGCGAGGAACTGCTCGACCGCCGCCACGACGGCCGCGGCCTCGCTCTCGGAGGTCGGTTGCGTGAGCAACCGGATCTCCGGCCTGGGCGGTCGGCGCTCGCCGTTCCTGGACATCGCCGGTCACTCTAACCTCGCGCCCGTGGCGAAGGTTCCGGTCCTGAACGCGGAGGCGGTGATGGCGGCGGTCAAGCCGGCTCAGGCGATCGAGCGCGTGCGGCTGGCTTTCGAGCGCTTTGCCGCGGGCGAGTGGGTGATGCCGTCGAAGGTGTATTTGGACGCGCCGCCGAACGGCGACTTCCGAGCAATGCCGTCGCGCGGAGACGGGTTCGCTGCGCTCAAGTGGGTCACCTCGTTCCCCGGTAATTCGACGCGGGGCCTCCCCGTCGTCACAGGTGCGCTGATTCTCTCGAATGCCGAGAGCGGCGAGCTCATGGCGATCGTGGACTGCGCGGCGATCACGTCGCTGCGGACCGGGGCCGCCGCGGCGCTCTCGGCGCAGGTGCTTGGATCGCCCGACGCGCGCTCGGTCGGGATCGTCGGCTGCGGTGTCAACGGTGCCTGGTCGGCACGCTGCCTAGCCGCGGCGGGCTACGGGCCCGGGATCTGCGCCGACGTGCGGCCGCAATCCGCTGAGGCGCTGGCGGCGGAGCTCGGGTGGGCCGTCGGAAGCCGAGCCGAGGCGGCGAGCGAGGATGTCGTCGTCACTGTCACGCCAGGCAACGAGCCGGTGGTCCTCGAGTCGGACGTGCGGGCGAGGCAGCACATCGCGGCGCTGGGCGCCGATGCGAAGGGCAAGTCTGAGGTCGAGCTGGCGGCTCTTCGGCATTGCAGTCTCTTCTGTGACGAGTGGGCGCAGGCATCGGCGGGCGGCGAGCTGTCCGGCGCGGTCGCCAAGGGCACGGTGACGCGGCAGCACGTGACCGAGCTGGGAGACGTCATGAGCGGCCGGTCACCAGGCCGTGGCTCCGCCGAGGAGATCACGCTGTTCGACTCGACCGGATTGGCGATCCAGGATCTGGGGATCGCGATCGCGGTGTATGAGGCATGGCGCGAGAACCGGGTGGACGCTGAGCTCGTGACGCTCTAGGACTTGCCACTCGCCCTACTTCTTCGCCTGACCCGGCGGCTCCTTTGGTGGCTTCTCCTGCTTGGGCGGCTTCGGCGGCTTCGGCTCCTTGGGCTTCTCTTCAGGTGGGGACGGGGGCGCGGTCGTCTCCTCGGTGCTCGTCGTCGTCGTGGTGGTGGTCGAGGTGGAGGACGTGGGCGGTGGGGTCGCCTGGTGATGGGACCCCTTCTCCCGTGCGCCCGCGTTGGGCGTGCGATCCGAGCCGCCTCCGGCCAGCGCCACCGCGACGATTCCTCCGATGATCGCGAGCGCGACGAGCGCCGCCGCCACTCGCCGGCCGGTCAGCTCGATCACGCGCGGGCTCGACCCGGCCACGGCCTCGATCGGAGCCGTGGCCGTCGTCGCACGTTGCTCGTACGTCTCCAGCAGATTCATCGCCTGTGCCGCCGAGGCGGGGCGCTCGTGCGCCTCGACCGAGGTGAGCCGGTCGACGAGCGCCTCGATCTGGGGCGCCTCGCGGCCCGCCAGCGTCTCCTTCAGGACGACCCCGAGCGCGAAGAGATCGGACCGTTGCGTCGCGTGCTTGCCCGAGAGAACCTCCGGCGCCATGTACTTGAGCGTTCCGATCACCTGGCCGGTCCTGGTCAGCTGAGTCGCGTCCTCGGGCTGCGCGATGCCGAAGTCGGTCAAGTGGGCATCGCCGGCGCCGTCGAGGAGCACGTTCGACGGCTTGACGTCCCGGTGGACGACTCCGGCCGCGTGGATTGCCTCGAGTGCCCCGAGCAACTGGCGCGCGAGCCGCTCGGGATCCAGCTCGCCGGCCGCGCCCCCGCGAATCCGGTCGGCGAGCGTGCCGCCGCCGATGTGCTCCATGACGATGTACGGCCGCTCCGCCTCCCCGGCGTAGTCGAACATCCGCACCAGATTGGGGTGTGAGACTTGTGCCGCCACGCGCGCCTCGCGCCTGAATCGGGCCACGTAGCTGGGATCTTCGGCCAGGGTGTCGGAGAGCACCTTCACCGCGACATCGCGGTCGAGCTCCTCGTCGTGCGCGAGCCACACCGTCGCCATCCCTCCGCTCGCGATCCGTTCCCCGAGCCGGTAGCGATCGCCGAGCATGGACCCAGGACCGAACGTGCGTCCTTCCGGGCTCATCGCCGGTCAGGAATCAGCTGCGGCTGCTGGGCGGAAGCGGCTGCGTCGCGGTCTCGGCCTCGAACTCGGCCTCCGGAGGCTCGGGCTCGGGAGGGGGAGTTGCAGCTGGCCGCTCGCGAGAGCTCGTCTCGCTCGAGCGCAGCGTGATCACCAGTGAGATCTGTGCCCTGCTCAGGATGGCGCCAGCGCTCATCAACACGACCGCGGCGAGTGCGAGCCACGCCCCCACCTCTGGCGATCCTCGTGCGGCAGGCGGATGATTGATCAGCTGGACGACTACGATCGCGAGCGCCGCCCCGGCAAGGGCCGCAAGCCAGCGCTCGGGCACCACGTGCTCGTCGCGCAAGTCGGTCCGGCGCACCGGCAGCAGCGTTGCGAGGGCCGCGACACAGATGGCAGCCAGCACGAGGTCCCAGACCTCGAAGACCGTCCAGGCAGTCAGCCCGGGCTCGTACCAGCTCAGGAACAGGCTGACGAGCAGCACGATCGCACCGATCGCAACGAGTGCCTGCCCACCGTTGATCCGTTCAGGCATCGGTCACCTCCTACCCGATCTCGGTGTCATAGCACGAGCTGCCTACGACGTCCGCCGGGCGCGGATCAGGAAATCCACCTGATTCTGCTTTCGCATGATCAGGTGCTCGAGCACGTGCTCGAGGGCCTCCGATCGTCCCTCGCGGCCGGTCGGCTCGATCGCCGCCTGCAGCGCGTCGATCGCCTCTCCCTCGGTCTCGATCAGCCAGTTCACGGCGTCGGTCGGATCGCCTGACCAGCCGAGCGGTGCGACTTCGATCGTGGGATCTCCGTCGAGGGCCACGATCTTCTCCACCAGCAGCCTCGCGTCCGCCAGCTCCGCCTGTGCGTACTCCCACAGGCGATCGCCAAGCGCCTGATACTCGAACCCGAACAGGCTGCCGGACGCGAGGGTGTACCCCAGCGCGGATCGGTACTGAAGCGCGAGCGCGGCGTTGAGCCGCTCCTTCGCCGCGTCGACGTCGAGGGTTTCCTGCGAGGGCGCCACGGGCCGGCACGCTATCGAGATCGTTCGCCCGCGAAGCGGGTCGCGCGGCGCGGCTACAGCGGGATGTTGCCGTGCTTTCTCTTTGGCTGGTCTACGCGCTTGGTCTGCAGTGTGCGGAGCGCGCGGATCAGCTTCGGGCGCGTCTCGTGGGGGACGATGACGTCGTCGATGTAGCCGCGCTCGGCGGCCGAGTAGGGGTTGGCGAACCGCGCCTTGTAGTCGGTAATGAGCTTGCCGCGGCGCTCGTCGGGGGTGGGGGAATTCTGGATGTCCCGGCGGAAGATGATGTTCACAGCGCCCTCCGGGCCCATGACCGCCACCTCGGAGGTCGGCCAGGCGAAATTGAAGTCGGCCAGCATGTGCTTGGATGCCATGACGTCGTAGGCACCGCCGTAGGCCTTCCGCGTGACGACCGTCAGCTTGGGCACGGTCGCCTCCGTAAACGCATAGAGGAGCTTCGCCCCGTGGCGGATGATCCCGCCCCATTCCTGTGAGGTGCCCGGAAGGAATCCAGGCACGTCCGTGAACGTGATGAGCGGGATGTTGAAGGCGTCGCAGAAGCGAACGAAGCGGGCGCCCTTCACCGAGGAGTCGATATCGAGCACCCCCGCGAGGTGGCGCGGCTGGTTGCCGACGATGCCGACGGGATAGCCGTCGAGCCGCGAGAACCCGACCACGATGTTCTGGGCGTAGTGCTCGTGGACCTCGAAGAAGTCGCCGTCGTCGACGATCAGCGAGATCACGTCGCGCATGTCATAGGGCTTGGAGGGGTCGTCCGGGACGATGGTGTCGAGTGCCTCCTCGGCCCGGTCGGGATCGTCGTAGGGCTCAACCCGCGGCGGCATCTCCAGGTTGTTCAAGGGGAGGAACGACATCAGGTAGCGGACGTCCTCCAGGCATTGCTCCTCGTTCTCAGCGGCGAAGTGGGCGACCCCGGACTTGGAGTTGTGCGACATCGCACCGCCGAGATCCTCCATCCCAACCTCCTCGCCTGTGACCGTCTTGATCACGTCGGGGCCCGTGATGAACATGTGCGAGGTCTCCTTGACCATGAAGATGAAGTCGGTCATGGCGGGCGAGTACACGGCGCCGCCCGCGCACGGGCCCATGATCACGCTGAGCTGCGGGATGACGCCCGAGCACTGGACGTTGCGCACAAAGACGTCGCCGTAGGCGCCGAGCGAGACCACGCCTTCCTGGATCCGCGCGCCGCCGGAATCGTTCAGGCCGATGACCGGGCAGCCGATCTTGGCCGCCAGGTCCATCACCTTGACCATCTTCTCGCCCATCACCTCGCCAAGCGAGCCCCCGAACACGGTGAAGTCCTGTGAGAACACCGCCACAGGCCGCCCGTCGATCGTCCCCCAGCCCGTGACGACGGCGTCGCCCCACGGGCGGCGCTTCTGCATCTCGAACTCATAGGTGCGGTGTCTGACGAAGGTGTCGAGCTCCTCGAACGAGCCTGGATCCAGCAGCTTCTCGACCCGTTCGCGCGCGGTCAGCTTGCCCTTGTCGTGCTGCTTGGCGACGGCCTCCTCGGAGGCCGAGTGCACGGCCTGCTCGCGAAGCTCCCTCAGGTAGGCGAGCTTCTCCTCGTGGGTCTCGGGGAACTTCTGACGCATCGGGCGGCGGATTCTATGGCCCGCCGCCCTCCGGTCCCGGCCTAGCGCGTGTAGCTGACCTGCACGTCGAACGGCTCGACGGTGGCGCAGTTCACGGCCTCGAGGTAGTAATAGAAGTGGAGGTTGTCCACCTTCGGTACCGCGATGTCGGTGGTCGTGAACTTGCGCATCGTGTTCGTGACCGCCCCGTTGCTCTGCGTGGTCGCCATCACCCTGTAGCCGCCGAACTGCGGGCTGAGCCCAGCTTTGACCAGCTTTCTGACCAGGAAGACGTGCGTTCCGTCATCACCGTCGAAGTCGTTGGCGAACAGCGTCAGCTGCGTAATGGTCGCGCCTTGGGGAATCATGACGTTCTGCAGGAAGCTGCCCTTCTTGGCATTCAGGTCGCCCCTGTTCTCGCTGCCCTGCTGCGACGGTACGAAGGCCGCGCAGGCCGAGCTCCCGTTGTTGTTGTGCGTGGAGGACTCGACCGGAGTGAACGTCGCCACCGCGTAGTTCTGCACGTGAACGGTGACGGTGCCCGCGGCCCCGACATGGGAGATGATCGCCCAGCCGCAGAACGCGGCGGCGATCAGCCCGATAGCGACGATCGCGAGCAACCGATGCCTGCCGACGATCCCAGCGCCCTCGCTCCCCATGTGGCGATCATAACTTGCATCGCCCGCCCGCGTCATCGATTTGTGATCCGATCCAGCATCCCGGTAAGCGCCGTGACCACTCGGGGGTCCAGTTCCCCGCCACCGGCGGCACGCAGGGTTGCGAACGCCGTCGCGCGATGCTCGGCAGCCGATGCCTGAGGGTGGGGAAGCGGAGCCTTGAGCGCACGGTCACACGCGCAGGCGACGCGGATGATGCGCGCCTCCAGCGGCACGCGCTCGCCGGCGAGGCCAACCGGGCCACGGCCGTCGAAGCGCTCCGCGGTAGCGGCGATCCACTCGCACGCGCGGGAGGGGACGCCGGCCCCGCGGGCCAGCTCGGCGCCGTATCCCGGCTGCGCGTCGATCAGCGACTGTGCAGCCGCGTCGTGCTCCTCCGGGCGCGCCGACAGCGTCTCCGGGGGGACGTAGATCATCCCGACCTCGTGCAGCCTCGCCGTCTCGCGGATGGCCTCGGCGCTCGCGCGCTCGAAGCGCAGCTCCACCGCCGCCCCGAACGCATAGGAGGCGGTGGCGTCAGCGTGCTCGCGGGCGCCCGGCCAGTGGGCCTCCACGGCATCGATTAGCACCGCCCCGCGTTCGCGCACGAGGTCCGCGAGGTCCATGCCGGACGCCTCGTCGGCCGGTTCAGCTTCGCGTGAAGGGGCGTCGCTCGGGGGATCCCAGCTCATCGAGGAGCTGCTCCAGCGCGGCCTCCGCGTCGCCGGCGTCGGTCCGCGCGTGCTCGGCTGTGATCGAGACCGCCGTGCCGAATCCCTTCTCGGCGAGCTGGAGGGCGATTCTCGCGTTGCCCTCTGCGGTCTGCCAGGCCAGGCTCCGCTCGGGCTGACGATCGGTCACGGCCACCGGAAGCGGGTCCGAGGTGCCCATGAGGTAGGCCATCCACCCCTCCAACCTCGGCACGTCGTCGGCGAGCTCCCAGAGCTCGGGCGGGGATTTGACCAGCGTTCGCTGTGCCTGCGACTTCATCGGGGCGGGGTTCTGGCAGGTGCGCCCGACTCCTCCCCACGGGGCGGGGATTGCAGGCCCACACGGCGGAGCTCAGAAGAACGCGCCGCCCTGGTACTCGCCGAATACGTCGCGCATTGCCCCGCACACCTCGCCGATGGATGCCCCGTCACGCAGCGCATCCTTGATCGGATAAAGGAGGTTGTCGTCGGCGCCCGCGGCCTCGCGGAGGTCCGCCAAACGCGATTCGGTGGCTGCTGTGTCGCGGTTCTCCTTGAACCGCTTCAGGCGCTCGAGCTGGCGCTGCTCCGCCTCGGGATCGACCTTGAGGATCTCCACGTCGTCGACAACGTCGGTCACGTACTTGTTGACGCCGACGATGATGTCCTGGCCGGTCCGGTAGCGCTCGTGGTAGGACGCCGCGGATTCCTCGATCTCACGCTGGATGAACTCGAGGGCCTCGACCGACCCGCCGAGTTGCTCCACCTTGTCGATCAGGTCCCAGGCGCGGGTTTCGATCTCGTCGGTGAGGGACTCGATGTAGTACGAGCCGGCGAAGGGATCGACCGTGTCGGCGGCGCCTGACTCGTGGGCGATCACCTGCTGGGTGCGCAGCGCGATCCGCGCCGAGCGTTCGGTTGGCAGCGCCAGGGCCTCGTCGAAGCCGTTGGTGTGCAGTGACTGCGTGCCGCCGGTGACCGCCGCGAATCCCTGAAGCGCGACGCGGATGATGTTCACCTCCGGCTGCTGCGCCTGAAGGGTGACGCCACCGGTCTGGGTGTGGAACCGGATGGTCTGCGAGCGGGGGTCCTTGGCGCCGAAGCGCTCGGCCATGATCTTCGCCCACATCCTGCGCACCGCCCGGAACTTGGCGATCTCCTGGAAGACGTTGTTGTGGCAGTTGAAGAAGAACGCGAGCCGCGGTGCGAAGTCGTCGATGGCAAGCCCCCGGGCCAGCGCGGCATCGACGTAGGCGATGGCGTTGGCAAGCGTGAAGGCCACCTCCTGGACCGCCGAGCAGCCCTTCTCGCGGATGTGGTAGCCGGAGATCGAGATCGTGTTCCACTTGGGGACGTGCTTGCGGCAGTACTCGAAGATGTCGGTGGTGAGCCGCATCGTGGCCTCGGGCGGGTAGATGTAGTTGCCGCGCGCCACGTATTCCTTCAGCACATCGTTTTGGACCGTGCCGCGGAGGTTTGACGGTTCGACTCCCTGCTCCTCGCCGACCAGCTCGTAGAGCAGCAGGAGGATCGCGGCCGGTGCGTTGATCGTCATCGACGTCGAGACCTCGTCCAGGGGGATCTGGTCGAAGCAGATCCGCATGTCCTCGATCGTGTCGATGGGGACGCCGGTGCGGCCAACCTCGCCCTGGCACAGCGGGTCGTCGGAGTCGCGGCCAAGCTGCGTCGGCAGGTCGAAGGCCATCGAGAGCCCGGTCGACCCGTGCTCGATCAGATACCGGTACCGCTCGTTCGTGTCCTCCGGGCTGGCATACCCGGCGTACTGGCGCATCGTCCAGAACCGGTCGCGGTACATGCCGGGATGGATGCCACGCGTGAACGGGTACTCGCCGGGCTCGCCGAGGCGCTCGGTGAGGTCGGGGGCGACGTCGGCCTCCTCGTACAGGCGGTCGACCTCGATCCCGGAGTCGGTGAACCGGCGCGGGTCGTCCGGTCCGACCACCGGCGCGATGAAGCGGTGGAGGTCCTCCTCGACGGCCTCGGCCTGCTTCTCGGAGGTCTCTTCCTCGGCCGCGGCGGGCTTGGGATGCTCGGTGGGACGAGTCGCCACAGGGAAAGGATAGGTCCGCTACGGCTCCAGTGAGTACGGGTACCGCGTAAGGGTCTCGCAACCACCCTCGGTCACCAGCACCAGGTCCTCGAGCCGGACGCCGCCGATCTCCGGCCGGTAGAGGCCCGGCTCGACGGCCAGGACGTCGCCCGCCACGAGCTCATATCCGCGCGGGCGTCCCAGGCTTGGCGCCTCGTGGACCTGGAGGCCCACGCCGTGCCCAAGCGAGTGGTTGAAGCCCTCGGTGAGTGTGGAACCCGCCTCCTTGGAGAGCTGTGTCGGGAAGCCGTGCTCCTGGAAAAGCTCGCAGACCGCCTCGAAGGACTCGCGGGCGTTGGCGCCTGGACGGATGGCGTCCTTGGCTCGGGTCAGCGCCTCCTCGCACAGGGAGTGCCAGTTGCGGATCTCGTCCGGGACCTCGCCGACGACGAACGTTCGCGTCATGTCGGCGAAGCAGGCGCTCTCGGTGTCCTGCGGCCAGAGGTCGATCACGAGCGGCTCCGACGGCCCGATCGGGCCCGACCCGCGCTCGTGCCCAACCGCTCCCTGCGGACCGTGCGCGACGATGGGCTCCTCGCAAGTCACCGGATGCTGCGCGAGGGCCTTGTAGATCGCATCCTTCAAGCGCTCGCTCGTGACCGGAGCGCCATCGGCTTGCAGCACGCCGTCCACCGGTTCCGCCCGCCTGAGTACATCGCCCGCGGCCGCCATCGCCGCCTCCGCGGCGCGTTGGGCGCGCGCGATCCCGGCCAGCTCGGACCCAGCCTTGGCGCGCCGCCGGTCCTCGAAGGCCCGGTGGTCCGCCGTCAGCTCGATCCCGGCCGCCCGCATGCGGTCGGCGAGCTCCAGCGGGAACGTGCCCGGGACGGTCGCCTCGCCGATGCCCATTCGTCGGCACGCCCTGACCATCAGCTCCTGCTCGGCCTCCTCCCAATCTTCGTGTCGCTCGACGAGCTCATCCCAGCCCAGCTGCTCGGGCTGGATGACCTCGATGTCAGGCGCGGCTTTGTTCACCGTCTGAACCTCGAGGTGGCTGACGACTGCGTAGCGGTGCCCGTCCACCTCCGCGTACAGGAAGGGATCCATGATCTCGGCGGGCACCTCGTGGCGAAGCTCCGGCGAGCGAATCGTGTCGGCGCAGATCAGAACGGAAGCCATGCTTCGAGTCTTACACGGCTGGCTTCGAGACCTGCTCCGCGACCTCGGCCATGCGCTCGGCCACGGCGGGATAGGAGTAGCGCTCCCGCATGGCGGTGTCAGTTGGCTGAAGCTGGCCCGCCGCCAGACGCCGCAGCGCTTCGACGATCCCCTCTGCATCGTCTGCGGGGACGGCCTCGCCGCCCGCCTCGGAGGCGACGCGGCCAGCCTCGGTCCCGGCGGCGAGCGCCAGGACGGGTGGCCCGGCGGCGAGGTACTCGAAGAGCTTGAAGTTCAGGAGCTGCGTTCGGCGCGAGGACGCGACCAGGAGCAATGCATCGGCCGCGCGCTGGAGAGCCAGCGCCTGCGGGCGGCCGAGGGTGCCGGCGACGACGATCCTGGCGGGCGCCACGTCGGTGCGCATCAACGTCGCCTCATCGTCCGTAAGCGGTCCGGCGACCACGAGCTCGAGCTTCGCGGCCTCCTCGGGATGCTTGCGCGCGAGCGCGCCCAAAGCGACGATCAGTCCCGTCGGGTCGCGACCGTAGCTGCCGAAGCGGCCCGTGTAGACGAGCGAGATCCGGTCTGGGTCGAGTACGCGCTCGGCGGCCGAACGATCGGCGGATGCGATGTCGAGGTCCGGGTCCCAGCCGTTCGGGATCAGCACCGGATCGAGGCCGAGCCGGGTACGCAGGTCCTCGGCGGCGGGCCTGCTGACGCAGACGACGGCATCGGCTGCGGTTAGCCACCGGCGCTCCAGGTGCTCGTCGAGGCGGCGCTGAATGCCGGTGGGGAAGGGCGGGCGGATCGGCTCGAAGGTCCACCCGTCGCGCAGGTCGGCGACCCACGGAATCCCGCGCCGGCGCAGCGCCTTGCCGATCATGTGCACCGACTCCGGGGGCGAGCTCGTGATCACGCAGTCGAACCGCTCACGCGAGTGGGCACCCAGCGCTTCCCTGAGGGCGAACGGCGCCCACGCAACGGCGAGCGGCTCGGGGACGACGATCCTGCTCAGAACGTGCGGGCGGCCGGAGTACGTGTCGGAGTCGAACAGGGCATCGACGCGGTCGCGTCCGTGCAGCTTCGCGCGAACCCGCTGCAGGTCGGCGGAGCGGATCACGCCCTGTTCCATATCGGCATCACCGACCCCGTACGCCGAGGTCGTGAGCACGGTGACGCGATGGCCGAGCCGGCGCAGCCATTTGGCCAGCGCCGCGGGACGATGGGCGCCCGTGTCGCGGCACGGTGGGTAGAAGTACGCGACGAGCAGGAGGTTCAAGCGCTTCTCCCGCGGCGCTCGGCGATCGCCTCGGCGTATGCGGCGTCCATTCGGTCGAGCAGGCTGGGCCAGCTCCAGAGGCGCTCGGCCTTGGCGCGCCCCGCGGCGCCCATCGCGGCTCGGCCCTGGGGCCCGGCCTCCACGAGCCGCTCGATCGCCGCCGCGACCGCGCGCGGATCGCCGGCAGGGGCAAGCAGCCCGGTCTCGCCCTCGTCGACGACCGCCCTCACACCCGGGTATTCGGTCGCGATCGTGGGCAGGCCGCATGCCATCGCCTCGATCAGCACGATGCCGAAGGACTCCGGCGGCTCGGTGGTCAGGAGCAGCAGATCCGAGGCGCGGAGCACGTTCGGCAGCCCCGCGTGCGGCACGGCGCCCATGAAGTGGACGCGGTCGGCGACACCGGCACGCGCCGCCCGGCGACGGAAGTCCTCGAGCAGCTCGCCGCCCCCTGCGACCAGAAGGTGCACGTCGCCTCGAAGGGTCGTGATGGCGTCGATCGCGACGTCGACTCGCTTGAAGTGATGCGCGCGGTCGAGGGTCGCGACGAAGGCGGCGACCACGGCCTCGTCCGGGATTCCGAGCTGCGCGCGGACCCCGGCCTCGTCGTACCCCGGCGCGAACAGCTCGGTGTCGACTCCGTTCGGCATCTCGATGAGCCTCGCCGGGTCGCGCTCCGCGACGCGCTGCAGGTATGGCACCGAGCCGGCATGGTCAGCTGAGAGGACGCAGATCCGGTCCGCTGCACGGACGAGGAGAGGCGCGACCGTGTGCTCGTAGGTCTCGAACGCGGCTCGTCGCGGTCCCTTTGCCACCAGGCGGTTCTTGTAGTGGACCAGCAGAGCCTGCCGCCGGCGCCGGCCGGTGAGCCTTGCGAGCAGCGTGAGCTCGGAGCCGAAGATGAACGGATAGTGGAGATGGACGACGTCGAAGCCGCTGATCGCCGCGATGCTCGGAATCAGCGGCGCGTTCCCAATCGCGAACACCGGATCGATGCGGTGGACGATTGCCGTGCCGGGGTCTGGTGGCGGGCCATCGGCGGGCGCGGTGAAGATCTCGACGTGGTGTCCGCGCTCGGCCTGGCCCGTCGCGAAGCGAAAGGCCGTGTTTCCCGCGCCGCCCGGATAGGGCGGGAACGTCGCCGTCAGATGGGCGATCCTCAGCGGCGCCCCTCGCTCGACGGTTGCGTTGCTCAATCCGTGGCGCCGACGAGCCGCTCGACGCCAGCCTGGTCGATCGTGCGGCGAAGCCCCTCCCCGAGCTCGACCTCGGGCTCCCAGGCGAGGAGCTGACGGGCGCGGGTGATGTCGGGCTGGCGCACCTGCGGATCGTCGATCGGCAACGCCTCGAAGACGACCTCCGAGCGCGAGCCGGTGACGTCGATGACGGTCTCGGCGAGCTCGATCAGGCTCATCTCCTTGGGATTGCCGAGGTTCACAGGCAGGTGGACGTGGGATTCGGCCAGCGAGACCAGACCCCGGATCAGGTCGTCGACGTAACAGAAGCTCCGCGTCTGGCTCCCGTCGCCGAACACCGTGAGGGGCTTGTCCTGGAGCGCCTGGCGCAGGAAGGTCGGAATCGCCCGGCCGTCGTGCGGCCGCATCCGAGCTCCGAAGGTGTTGAAGACGCGGGCGATGCAGGTGTCCAGGCCCTGCTGGCGGTGGTAGGCCATCGTCAGGGCCTCGGCATATCGCTTGGCCTCGTCGTAGACGCCACGCGGCCCGATCGGGTTGACATGGCCCCAGTAGGTCTCCGGCTGGGGGTGGACCTGGGGATCGCCGTAGACCTCCGACGTCGAGGTCAGCAGGAACCGCGCTCGCTTGAACTTCGCCAGGCCCAGCATGTGATGAGTCCCGTAGGAGCCGACCTTCAGCGTGTGCAGAGGAAGCCGCGCGTAGTCGATCGGGCTCGCCGGCGAGGCGAGGTGGTAGACGAAGTCGATCTCGTCGTCCAGGAAGACGGGCTCGGTCAGGTCCTGGTGCAGGAACGTGAATCGCTCATCGTGGATGTGCTGGACATTTCGCAGCGACCCCGTATCGAGGTTGTCGATGCAGATCACGCGGTATCCCTTGCTCAGGAGCACATCGCATAGATGCGATCCGAGGAAGCCCGCTCCTCCGGTGACGACGCAGGTACTCATCTCAGCTGGGAGGGTACGCCACGCCTGGTCGTTCCTGCCGGGGACGGCGGCCGCCTGGGACGCCTGCTTCACGCGGACGGCAGGGGAGGGCGGCCGTAGCGCCTCAGGGGTTTCCCCAAGCGTGGAATCCGTACGAGTCACCCTCACCGGCGGGCGGCGCGAGCGCGCGCTGGCGCTCCTCGCGGTGGCGGAGCCGGACTTCCGGCGGACAGCGCGGCGGATCTCGCTGTGCGCTGACGACGCCGAGGATGCGTTTCAGCGGGCGGTGGAGATCCTGCTGACGAAGGCGCCGGACCGGCCCCCGTCGGCCCTCATCGCCTGGATGCAGGTGGTGACCCGCCGCGAGGCGCTGGCGGTGAGGCGCGCTCGAGAGCGCCTGCTCACTGCGTGGCGCGACGAGCCCGATGACCTCATCGACGGGCTGCTGTGCAACCGGCCCGGTCCGGTGGAGCAAGCGGAGCGCCGCGAGCGCGTCGCCGCCGCGGCCGGCGCATTGGCGGCGCTGAAGCCCGATGAACGTCTGGCGATCGGCCTGCAGGCGCACGGCTACTCATACGCGGAGATCTGCGAGCTGTGCAGCTGGACCTACACCAAGGTGAACCGTTGCCTGGCGGAGGGTCGGGCGAGGCTTCGCGATCTGGCCGTCCGGAAGCCGGACTGAGCCGAGGTCGACGAGCAAATCGTTGACACGGGAAGTCGCTGCGCATAGGGTCGATCTGCGTTATCACTCGTTCAAGGGAGGGATTCATCATGAGGAAGCGACTCCTCATCGCGACAGGGCTGTTCGTCGCGCTGCTGGCGCCGGCCATCGCGTTGGGCGCCACCACCGTCAAATTCACCGGGACGTTCCCCACGGATGCGAACGCCACGATCGGCTTCAACGTAAAGCGCGTGAATGGGCAGAACAAGGAGGTCCTCGACATGTCGCTCCGGCGGTTCAACGTGAACTGCACGAAGAGCGGAAAGACTGAGATCCGGACCAACAGTCCAATCACCATCAATGCCGCGGTCCAGCAAAGAAAGTGGAGCTACGACGACGGGACCACGAATTTCGAGGGCACGTTCCGCCAGAGCAACAAGAACAAGGCAGACGGGACCCTTGAGCTCACGATCAATGGCATCGATTTCGGGAACGGCAAAGGACCCGAGAACTGCCACGGCGGCCCCCGGACCTTCCACGCCCACACGTAACCCAACGACTGATTAGACGCAGACTGACCGTCCCTGGGGATTCCGGGGGCGGTCGGCTGCGCCGGCTGCTGGTGGCGACAGCCTCACGACAGCTGGCGGGACGTTCCGGCGCTAGGCCTCGAACCAGACGTACGTGCTTCCGTTTGCCCGCTGGATGCCCCAGCGGTTCGCGAGGGTTCGGACTAGGTGGATGCCCCATCCGGGGGCGGCCGGCTCGGGCGTATCCGCAGGTACGTCGAGCGCGAGACCGTGGAACGCGACCATGACGCGATTGGTGCCATCGAGCATCTGGGCCTCGACGGTTATCGCCGCATCCTGAGACCGCGGCTCGGTCGCCAGTGCGTCGGCGATCAGCTCACTCGCCAGCAGGCGTGCATGGTCCAGCGACGATGAATCCGCGTCGGTCTCGAGGGAGGAGATGATCGCGCGTGCCCGCGCTGCGCTCTGAGGCTCCAGGGCGAGCTCGACCGCGACGTGATCCATCTCCTCTTTGAGGGACATGGGCTCCACACCGAGATCGTGGGCTCCCCGCGAATGAATGGGCGACGAGGCGGGTTTGAATTTGGGATGAGATGGCGAGACCGGCCGAATCTACGTGCCAGCCCGCTCCAGGATCACCAGCGGGATCTCGCGCCCCGTGCGCGCCTGGTACTCGGCATAGCCCGAATAAGCCTCGATGACGTGAGGCCACAGGCGCTCCCGCTCCTGCGGTGTCGCCACTCGTGCACGCACCCGTCGCCGGTCCGAGCCGACCTGCACCGTCGTGTCCGGGTTGGCCTGAAGGTTGTGGTACCAGGCTGGGTGCTTCGGATAGCCGCCCTTCGACGCAACGATCACGAGATCGTCGCCGTCCGGTATGTAGAGGAGAGGGCTCGTTCGCTTGATGCCGCTCTTCGCCCCCACGTGGTCCAACAGGAGCATCGGCGCCAGCCCGGGGATGTGATGGCCGATGGTTCCGTTGGTCGCCCGGTAGACGATCGTGTGGATGCCCATCAGCCGGCGCAGCACCGGCCAGCTGCGGTCCGCCAGCTCGAGGTAGCGAGGTCCGCTCACGGCACCAGCACGAGCTTGCCGGTAGTGCGCCGCGCGCGCATGTCCTCGTGCGCGCGACGTGCCTCGGCCAGCGGGTAGGTCTCGCCGACGATCACCTCGAGCTCGCCGGCCCGAACCGCGGCGAACATGTCCTCAAGTGCCTCGCCCAAGCGCTCCGGATAGCGCACGAGGTGCATCAGCCAAAACCCGATGACGCCGCGGCTCGTCGCCATCAGCTTCCCCGGCTTGACCGACGGAGCGCCCTCTCGCGCGGACTGTCCGAAGTGCACCAGACGGCCGAAATGTGCAAGGGCGCTGAGGCTCTCCTCGAACGTCTCGCCGCCCACCATCTCGAGGATCACGTCGACATGCCGGCCGTCGTTGGCCTCGATGAGCGCCTCCTTCAATTCCTCCGTGTTCGAATCGACGGTTGCGTCGGCGCCCAGCCGGGCCGCCAGCTCTCGTTTCTCGTCGCTGGATGCCAAGCCGATCACTCGGCCGGCACCGAAGCGCTTTGCGAGCTGGATGGCGATCGTGCCAACGCCACCTGCTGCGGCGAAGATCGCGACGCTCTCTGCGGGGCGGAGCTGGGCGCTGGTGCGAAGCAGATGCCAAGCACTGGTGCCCTGAAGTACCAGCGCCAGCGCCTGCTCGTCGCTCACTCCGTCCGGCACCTCCCACATCAGCGACGGATGTGCGACCGCACGCTCGGCGTAGCCGCCGCCGTTCGTGAGCGCCACGACGCGTTTGCCGCCCGGAGCGGTGCCAACCACTTCGCCGCCTGGCACGAGCGGCAGCTCGGCGGCCGCCAGATACGTGTTCTCCGCCTGGTGCGTGTCGGCCCAGTTGACGCCCGCTGCGGCCACGTCGAGGATGACGAAGCCGTCCGCCGGGTCCGGGTCGTCGAGCTCTCGAAGGACCAGGACCTCAGGGCCTCCGAACTCGGTGATTTGGATCGCCTGCACGGGCGCGTTCCCGGCTAGAGGCCGGACGGCCAGTCGAAGCTCGGATTGTGCGGGAACGAATCGGGCTTGCCGTAGCCGATGACGATGACGTCGTGCTCGTGCATCACGAGGTTGACCGGGTCGTCCACCGGCTGCCCGTTGTCATAGACCTGGAGCTGGCGGTCGGCTCCCTGGGCCTTCAGCGATCCGATCTGGTCGTCGGAGAACTTCACGCCCCAGACGTTCATGAACTGCCCGAGCGTGAACTCGTACTCCTGGTCGGCCTCCATGTGGATCGTCCCCTCGGGGTTGTCCGGGGCGACAGGGTGCGTATGCAGCGGTGAGAGGAACTGCGTGGCGGCGTCGACGCCGATGTTTGCCGGAATTGGCTCGCGCTTGCCGTTAACGAAGATCTCGAGGTGCGAGTGGATGTGAAAGGTGGTCTCGTTGAAGCCCGGCAGCCCCAGCGCTTGGACCCGCTCGGGCAACTGCTTGTAGTTCGGCTTCCACGGCGGCGGCGTGTCGAGCAGTGACAGCTCCGCCGCGGCCGGCACGGAATCCTGGCGGGAGGTGAGCCCCCCGCCGCTCGAGCTGTCTTCCCCGCCGCCGCCGCTCGAGATCGCGATCACCGCGACGACCGCCCCGATGATGAGGACGGCGGCCGCTGCGGCGCCGATCTGCAGGCGCCGCCGCCGCGACGTCTCCTGCCGCTCGGCCTGCTCCTGGGCGATCCGTTCCGCGCGGAGACGCTCCTTCTGTTCCTTCCGGCTCGCCATCGGTCGCAAGAGACTAATGGGGTCGCTTGAAGAGAGCGTCAGCGAGTTTTGCAACCGACGCGAGTTCCGCCGCGCCGCCCACAAAGCCGTTCCGACGATCACCGACCTCGAGAAGACGATCCGCCGTCCGGGCTCCCAAAACGACCTCGTCGAGCTGACCCGCGATACATCCGCGCGACGGCGCTGGCACGCTGCGGCGATACTGCCCGCCATGGAGGTTCGTCCCGCCGCCGAGCGCGACATCCCCGCGCTGATGCCGCTGATGCGCGGCTACTGCGACTTCTATGAGGCGAACCCGACCGACGCGGGGCTCGCCGAGATGGCGACGGCGCTGATCGCGGCCGGCGACGATCAGGGCATGCTGCTCGTGGCCGAGGACGATGACGCAGAGGTGATCGGGTTTGCCGCCGTGGGCTGGAAGTGGTCGAGCCTTCGGGGAGCGCGCATCGCAGTGTTGGAGGACCTGTTCGTCGCGCGGGAAGCCCGCGGCCAGGGAGCGGCCGACGCCCTGATCGAGGCCTGCGCCAGTCGTGCGCGAACGCATGGCGCCCCGGTCATGACCTGGCTCACCGCGCCCGACAACCACCGCGCCCAAGCCGTGTACAACCGGGTGGGTGGCAAATCGGAGACGTTTCTCGAGTACGAGCTGGAGCTGCGCTAGCTGCTAGCCCAGCAGCTTCGACTTCTGCTGCTGGAATTCGTCGTCGGTGAGCAGTCCCTGGTTGTGAAGGTCGGCGAGCTGCTTCAGCTGCTCGACCGTGTCCTGGACCTGCACCTGCGGCGCTCCGGCGGCCGCGGCTGGCGCCGCCGGCGCGTTCATGCCCACGAACGTCTCCGAAACCTCCCCGAAGAGCTGGCGCATAGTCTGGCGGCCTGTCTCGTCCGCGACCGTCGCGTACATCCATTTGCTCGTGTCCTGCGCGTCGTACCAGACCGGATAGCGGTCGCCCTGCCGGGGGATTTCGACGCGTGAGACCGTCGTCGTCTTCGTCGTGTCGAACGCCGGCGCGCCGTCGAGCGGCTCGACCCGAAACGTCATCTTGATCCGAGGATTGTCATTGACCGTCATGCCCGTGTCCTGCACCTGAACCACGGTGCCGGCGCCCCGGGATCCGGTGGCCATGAGTTGCTCGGCGATCTTGCGCTTGTTTTTGAAGATTCCCATGCGCCGACCCTATCCGGGCGGCCGGGGTGCTGGGGATATTTTTGGAATGAAAGGACGAACAACGGAGGGGGAGGGATTCGAACCCCCGGACCGGCGGAACCGGTCAACGGCTTTCAAGGCCGCCGCATTCAACCGCTCTGCCACCCCTCCGGAGTCTGCGGTGAGGGTAGTCCTTCAGGGCGGTCGCGCCCTCGAATCACCTAACGGCGGCTTCGCCGCCTAACGACAGCTGCTGCTGCGGCGACAAAGTCGCCGCCTAGAATCCCTGACCGGCGGCGCCGCCGCCGCCGAAGGACGTTCCCAGGAGAGGTGGCCGAGTGGCTGAAGGCACTCGCCTGCTAAGCGAGTAGGGGGCGCAAGCTCTCTCGAGGGTTCGAATCCCTCCCTCTCCGCTGGATAGTCGCCTCCTTGGCGGTCGGCTACCGCTCAAGCCCGGCGGCTTCGAAGGCTTCTCTCGGGTCTCGATACGACTGAAAGTGAACGATCCTGCCGTGGCGGAAGGTCCAGGCGTAGGCGAGGGTCACATCGAACTCGATGCCGGTGTGGCGGGCTTTCGAATGGGCTTTGTGGATGGAGACGAGACGGTCGCCCGATCCGACGATCCGCTCGAGCTCAAGCGTGAGCGTCTCGTTTGCATCGGCCCATCGCTCAGCTGCTCGGAGGATGCCCTCGGACCCCCGATAGGTCTCGCCGATGTTGTCGGGCAGATTCGCGTCCTCGTAAGCAACATGGGGATCGAGGGGGGACAGATCGGCATCTCCACGCTTCAGCGCGTCAACGAACGCCGGAATGTCCTTGATGCTCTCCAGGAACGCTCGGAGGGTGCCCTCGTTCGACTGTGACATAGTCCGGTGAGTATCTCGCGGACCGAGGCCGCTGGTAAGTCGGCCCTCCAGTCCCCGCTAGCCCGCGAGCTGCTCCGCCAGCGCCGCCTTCATATCGCCGGCCACCTCGTCGACGTCCCCGAACAGGTCGCGGTCGCCGGTGACGCCGAAGAAGACTCCGCCGTCGTAGCTCACGACGCCGATCGATAGCGCGTGGTTCTGGGGCGAGAGGGGCACCACCGGGTAGACCTCGAGCATCCTGCGGCCGAGCAGATAGAAGGGGATCTGCGGACCGGGCACGTTGGAGACGGCGAGGTTCCAGACGAGCGGACGCGCGAGGACGTCGGCGAGGACACGGTTGATCGTCGGCGGCGTCCAGCCGGTCGCCTCGATGACGAGGGATGCGGCGCGGGCCTGGTCTGACTCCTTCACGCGCGTCGTCTCCTCGTGCACCCGGCGCAGACGCTCGGCCGGATCGGTCTCCGCGAGAGGGAGCCGCACCATCAGCGTGGCGATCCGATTGCCTAGCTCGAGGTGCTCGTCGCTGCGGCGGATGCTCATCGGGACGAGCGCGACGAGCGTCTCGGGGACAGGCTCGCCGCGTCGCTCGAACAGCCGCCGCAGACCCCCCGTCGCGATCGAGAGGATGACGTCGTTGACCGTCGCGCCGGTGCCGGCGCGAGCGCCCTTCACGGCGCCGAGCTCCGTCTTCACGAACGCGACGCGCCGGTCGCGGCCGATCTCCTGATTCAGGAAGGTCCGTGGAGCGGCCGGTCCTCCGGCCGCCAGGCCGGCGAACGACTCGGCCGTCCGCATCACCCGCCCGGCGGTCTCCCGGGGCATAGTCAGGGCCGAGAGGGCCGCCTTGCGGGCGCTTCTAAGCGGCGTTCGGATGCGCTCCGTCGCGGCGCGCACGAAGAGGAGCTCGGGACTCGGGACGTCGGGGTCCCAGCGCTCTTCCGGCACCGGCATCTCGGTCCCCTCGGGATTCGGATCGAGCATGATCGTCCCGACGTCCACCGCGGAGACGCCGTCCACGAGCGCATGGTGGGTCTTCGAGATGTAGGCGTGGCGACCGCCGTCGAGGTTCTCGACCAGATAGAGCTGCCACAGCGGCCGCTCCAGGTCGAGAGGCTCGGAGAGGACCCGGCCCGCCAGGTCGCGCAGCTGCGCCTCCGAGCCCGGAGTTGGGAGCGCCGTGTGTCGCACGTGCCAGCGCAGGTCGAAGCGCGGATCGTCCACCCAGGCCGGGTTGGCCATCTGAAGCGGCGCCGCCTGAACCCGCTGACGGAAGCGCGGGACAAGGGCAAGCCTCGACTCCACGTGCTCGAGCAGCTCGTCCAGTGTGGGCGGAGCTCCCTTCAGCACGAGGGTTGCGCCGACGTTGACGTGGATCGGCCCGCGCTCGGCGAGGAGCGAGGACATGTCGGCGGCTGAGAGGCGCTCGGATCGTTCGTTGATTGCGCGAGCCTAAATTACGCCTGGCAGCTTGCGGTCACGTAGCACGCGAGCCGTGGCTCGCGTGGCACCGTCGGATAGTTCGAGATGACGTTCCCAATGTAGGAGAGCTCGTGGGTGTAGTCGCTCACGAAGGTCGATCGATCCACTCCCGGCATGAACGGGTTCGCGCAGGGCGCGAGGTTGACTCGGCTCGGATTCGCCGGACCCCGGTGCGTGAGGGCGTCGATCGCCAACCGGAATGCCGTGTTGTCGTAGCTGCCGATCGCGAGGTGATCGGAGGTGTCGTTTGGACAGACCTGCTGGATCGCGACATTGGCGATCCTGCCTCGCTTGCCGTGGAGAGCTGACGAGGCGCTCGGCCCCGCATTCGGCACCACAACCTCGTCCGTGTTCGTGTAGATGCTGCTGTAGGAGATCCTCCGGAACGTCTCCGCACGGGAGTTGAGCGCCGTGAGGAAGTTGGAGCCGGTTCGCTGCTGCCAGAACGACGGCGCGCAGGGACGGCTGCAGGCACCGCTCGCATCCACGGTCCCGTGGTTGGAGGGCGAGAGGCCGATCAGGTCATCGACCATCTTGCGTGTCCTGGGCCAGAATCGAAGCGCCCACCGCGGCACCATCCCACCCTGCGAGTAGCCGACCACGTCGACGCGGCGGCCTGAGCGCGCGTGGAGTCTGCGAAGCGCGTAGACGAGATACTGGCCCGAGGCCTGGATGTCGCTCATTCCGTTGTGCGGGAGCGCGATCGTGCAGTAGTTCCAGCGCCGTTGGGAGAGGGCACGCTCCCAGTTCCACGAGAAGTTGACGTGGGGGTTGAGGCTTGTCCCGGGGACGAGCAAGATCGGCGCGCGGCCGGCCGCGCTCACGCTGCCCGCGCAGCGGAGCGCGGAGCGGAGCTTGCTCTTCGGGACGCTGAGCTTCGGGCCAGGGTGATCCAGGGGAGCGAACGCCGCGCTTGCGCCCGCAGGGGCGGCGAGGGCGATCGCCAGGGCCGCCAGCGCAACAGCGATGAGGTGCCGCCTCCGCACGTTCTGCCTCCTCCTACGGTCGCGACTTGCCCCCGAAACTGTAGGACGAATGTCCCGGCATGACTCCATACAATCGTTCGCCCGGGGGTGCGCCCCCGATCCCGCGCCCGTAGCTCAGTTGGATAGAGCGCTGGTCTACGAAACCAGAGGTCACAGGTTCGAATCCTGTCGGGCGCGTCCCCAGTCTCAAGCGGTTTTACGGGCCATCGGCGGCCGTACCTTCGTGGCCGCAGAGACCGCGTTATCCGAGACTTCTGGTTTCCGCCCAAAGCAGAAGCAGCCCAGCGGCTTTCTAGGGCTTCGGCCCTGCGCTAGTTGGGCGAGATCGCAACCGCGGCGATCCCGACTTCCTGGTAGTGGATGTTCCCGCCGCCGACGACCGGGGCCCCCGCGTCGTTGCACTCGATGTCGAAGGTGTGCTCACCGGGCTGAAACACGTTGCTGACCGCAACCGGAGAGACGCTCTCTTGGGTAGTGGTATCGATCGAGATCGTGGAATCTGAGAATGGCCCGTTTTCCGAGCCGAGTCGACAATCCCCAAGCGCGAGCTTGCCCCTCCCGTCGTCCGACAGGCCGGTCGCCTGGCCCATGAGGAGGACTCGAGCCGGTGCCGGAAGGTCCACCGTGACAGTGGCGCAGTTTATGTAGGGCCCGGCGTTGGGAATCCCGCCGCTCGGGTTGCAACTGCTGCCCCCGGCCCAGCGCCCGTAGCCGCCGAGCAGCGCAGACGGCACCTGGCCGAGCTTGGACTCAGCGACATCGGCGCCCGTCAGCGAATTGTTATTGACGTCCTGTCCGTTGAGCGATCCGCCGATGACGTTGGCGTGCATCTCGGTTGGCGGGTGGTGGCCCGAGATCGTCCCGGGGCCTACCTGGCTGTTCGAGGAGATCACGTAGGAGGCGAGCGCGGTGCCGCCCCCGAGGACCACGAACGCGAGGATCGTGACCATCACGTTCGCGTAGGTCAGGTGGGAACGAATCCATTGGCGCATGCAGAGCTTCCCTGTCTTTCGGTGGGGCGGTGGCCAGGTGCGTCGGCGAGTCCGTTCGGGCTCCTCGACAGCGGGCGATCCGCAGGGTGGGAGAACCTCTCATACGAGGCTCGGGGAGTCAAGCCGATGGAGGCTCTGCTTCTCCTTTCGCGTGAAAGCAGAAGTGCGAGTCCCAAAACGCCACTCCGCACGACGGACTCTAGGAATGACCGTGGGATAGACGTACCATCCCGGCAGGGATTGTGGTGAGTGCGGCCAATCCGATGGCGGTCCGGCTGCCAACTGCGGCGCGGCGGTGCTGCATCCGGTTCCTTCCGGTTGGAACGTTTGCGACAGGAGGACTCTAGTGCGTCAGCTCGGCCGCCGCCGGCCTATCGCCGCCGGCGTGGCTCGCGACCAGCGCGAGAACCTCTATGCCGTGGCGGTCCAGGAATGCGGGCCCGATCCCGTGGATTCGGCCCAGAGCATCTGGTCCACCCGGGCGCGAGGCGGCGATCGCCTCGAGCGTCCGATTGTGAGCCACCGTGTATGCCGGCTTTCCGGCCGCCGCGCGAAGCCGCCACGCCTTGAGCGCATCGAGCAGCTGCACGTCGGCCGCGGTGAGCTCGGTGGGAGGAGCCGAAGCGCTGCCGGAGGAGCGGCGCCCGGTGATTCGGAGCGTTTCGGGGGCGGGGAGACCGGTGTCCGGATCGCACACGTCGCAACACCTGCCCAGCGGCTGGCCCGGCCGGGAGTCCCCGAAGTGGTCCAAGAGGCTGCGGCGACGGCAGATGCTGGAAAAGCTGAAGGCCTCGACGGCGCGGTACGCGCGCCAGCCGCGGTCCTTGGCGACACGACACGCGACCGCGGCGCGGCGCAGGTCGAGCGTCTGAGCGAGCTTGAGGTTCAGCCGCCCGCCGGGCGCGGGCTCCACCGCGCATGCGCCTGCGCGCTCGCCGATCGCGAGGCGAATGCGATCGGCGTCGTCGCGGGGGTTGTCCATGATGAGCGAGCCGTCGGCGTCCGCCTGCCCACTGAGCTGCTCCATGTAGGAGGCGACCGCCTGGGGCTCGACGGTTCGCTGCTGGTTGAAGCGCACGAGGCGGCCGAGGTCGGAGCGCCCGGCCAGGAGCACAGCGCGAGCGAGCTTGCCGTCGCGGCCGGCCCGACCGGCCTCCTGGTAGTAGGCCTCGACGCTCGTGGGGATGGCCCAGTGCCACACCGAGCGAACGTCGGCCTTGTCGATGCCCATACCGAACGCGTTCGTCGCCACTATGACCGCGGCGTCGCCGGACATGAACCGGTGCTGGGTTGAGGCACGCTCGTCGGGTTCCATGCCCGCGTGGTAGGCGGCAGCGAGGACGCCGCCGGCTCGAAGGGCCTCGGCGACGGCATCGGTGTCGCGCCTAGTGCCGCAGTAGACGATCGCCGGCACGTTCTCGCGCTGATGCAGGCCATGCTCGAGCAGGGCGAGCTTGCGTGCCTTGGATCCCTTTCCCTCGAAGGTGATGGTGTCGAAGGAGATGTTGGGGCGGTCGAAGCCCGACCTGACGACCAGCTGGTCCCGGAGCCCGAGCCGCGCGGTGATGTCATCGGCCACCTCCTCCGTCGCCGTCGCGGTGCAGGCCATCACGGCCGGGCGCCCCAACCGCTCGATCGCCCGGGGCAGGCGCAGGTAGTCGGGGCGGAAGTCGTGACCCCACTCGGAGACGCAGTGGGCCTCGTCGATCGCCATGAGGCCGACGTCGCGCGCCGCCAGGGCGTCGAGGAACGCGGTCGATGCGAATCGCTCCGGGGAGCAGTAGACGATCCGGGCGCGTCCGTCGCGAACGCGGGCCAGCGCGTCGCGGTTTCGCTCTTCCCCCATTCCCGACGCGATCATGACGACGGGATGCCCTTCTTCCACGAGGCGGCGGCACTGATCGGCCATCAGCGCGATCAGCGGGCTCACGACGACGGTGAGCTGGGGTGACGCCAGCCCGGGCAGCTGGTAGCAGAGGCTCTTGCCGCCGCCCGTCGGCATGACGATCAGCGCGTCGCGTCCGTCGAGGGCGGCCTCGACCGCCTCGCGTTGCCCGGCGCGAAACGACTCGTGGCCGAGGTGGGCGAGCAGGGCGCCGGGATCGCGGGGCCCGTCGTAGACGCGGGCGTCTCGGTCGAATGCCGCGGGCTCGTCGAAGCCCTCGAGGCCCTGGAGGGCCAGTGTCGCCTGGACCTGAGATTCCTGCGGCATTCGCCAAGCCTAGGCCGCGGTCCGGCACGAAAAACCACCGGGGTGTGACGAATTCGCATACTTGCCGTCGTGGACCGCACCGTCGCGGAGGGAGAAACCGAGTTCGCCGAGCCAATCGCGGGCGACCCGCGCGCGGACGCCCGCGTGTCAACTCTGGAGCTCTTCTTCGATCTCGTCTTCGTCTTCACCATCACGCAGCTGACGAGCGTCCTCGCGCATCACCCGAATGGAGCTGGAGTCCTGCGTGTCGGCCTCATGCTCATCGTGATCTGGTGGATGTACGGCGGATACGCGTGGCTGACCAACGTGGTCGCGCCGGACCGGATCGCCTACCAGCTTCTGCTGCTCGGCGGGATGGCCGCCTTTCTGGT
This sequence comes from Solirubrobacterales bacterium, assembly GCA_045805825.1. Taxonomy (GTDB): domain Bacteria; phylum Actinomycetota; class Thermoleophilia; order Solirubrobacterales; family 70-9; genus AC-56. The sequence goes on along the minus strand of JBJMKM010000021.1, from coordinate 11,984 downwards.
CATCTCGCTGGCAATCCCGACGGCGTTCGCGGGGGGTGGGATCGCGTTTGGGGTCGGCTACCTGGTCGTTGTCGTCATCCACTCGGGCCTCTTCAGTCGCAGCCAGGCCGGGGAATCGGGGCTCGCGATCCTCAGGGTGGCGCCGCTGAACGTGACCGCTGCGCTCTCGATCCTGGCCGGCGGGATTGCCGGCGGCACCGCGCGGGGGATCCTGTGGGGGATCGCGGTTGCGGTGATCATCCTGCCGTCGCTTCGCCCGCCCGACCCTCGGTTCGAGATCGCGCCAGGTCACTTCGTCGAGCGCCACGGACTCGTCGTCATCGTCGCCCTCGGCGAGTCGGTTGTGGCGGTGGGCATTGGTGCCACCGCGCACGCGCTCACCGCGGGCCTGGTCGCCGTTGCCGTTCTCGGCCTCGCGCTGAGCGCCTGCCTGTGGTGGGCGTACTTCGGCGAAGGCGAGGACGAGAAGGCGCTCGAGGCAATGCGCTCCGCGTCACCGCGTGAGCGCCCCCGGCTCGCCCTGAACGGCTTCTACCACTGGCACCTGCTGATCCTGTTCGGGATCATCGCCCTCGCCTCGGCGCTTGAGAGCGGGATCGGCCACGCCGGTGAGGAGCTCGCGTTTGCACGCGCGCTCGCGCTGGCGGGTGGCGTCGCTTGCTTCCTCGTGGGGGATGCGCTCTTTCGCCGCACCCTTCGAATTGGCGCGCTGCGCTGGCGGCTTGCCGCCGCGCCCCTCGCGCTCGCGACGATTCCGCTCGGAACGGAGATCTCCGCCGTGACTCAGCTCGCCGCGCTCGTGGCCGTCCTGGTGGCCTGCCTGACGCTCGAGCTTCGCGGGCGGCCGGAGATCGTCGCCGGCCCGTGAGTCACGGAAGCTGCGGGCGCCAGGGCACCGCGTTGTCGCGGGCTCGGGCGTACGCCCTGCGCAGAAACCGGCGCTCTCTTCGCGACCCGTGAGATTGCTGGGCGGTGACGAAGCGCTCCCATAGCGCCACGGCCCGGCCTGCATCGGGGGAATCGCTTCGCTTCACGCGTCCGAGCAGGCAAGGCTCCTCGTGACCCACTGGCGCGTTGCATCCCTGGCCGGGTGGGCAGCATGCCTTCATGACCGGTGCGTACCCGAGGAAGGCGGCGCGCATGCGCCGAAACCGGGGTAAGTAACGAATCGAACGCGCAGGATCCTGACCAACTCCGGTAGACGGGCCCCTCTTGCGGACACTCCGGGTTACCTCGGCCTCCACCGGGTAACGCAAAACATGGAGGCCGGCATGAGTGATGCGGTAGCAATAGACCTGCCGCTGGAGCCAGAGAGCGCCCGGCGGGCTCGCGAGCAACTGAAGCCCTTTCGGGAGTCGGTGAACGAGCCGACCTTCATCGACCTCTGTCTGCTCGTGGACGAGCTCGTGGTCGAGGCCATTCACGGTAGCGACGACGGTGCGAGTCACGACCCGATCAAGGTGCGCGCGGAGGTCGAGGACAGCCGCATTCGCGTTGCGGTCGCCGAAGGGGGAGGCGCCTATCGCCTGCCGTCGCGCCGTCCCGAGCCGGGTGACCCGGGTTTCGGCCTTCACCTCGTGCAGCGGCTGAGCGATCGCTGGGGGATTCGCCGGGAGCACGATCGCGCGACGGTTTGGCTGGAGCTGCTGGGAAGGTCGCGAAAGGCCTGACAACCGGGGTCCCCGCCTGGCTGACGCGTCTACGATTACGCGCGGCAGGCAATTCGTCCACGGGGTTGCCTGTCTCCATTCAGAAAGGACCACCGTAGGCGCCCCCTCTAGGCGGCTGGCGCGGTACTTCAGCCCATCGAGATCACTAGGAGGAGGCGCCCATGTCGTACCTGAAGTGCCCCGAATGCTCGCTGACCATCCCCGAGCCGCCCAAGCTGTTCGCCCCGCGCTCATGCGCTCGCTGCCGCCTCGTGAAGGGCCGGCAGGTTTCGCTTGAGCAGGTGGACGCCCGGAGCCGGCCGAATCAGCCGGATACCGCTGAGGAGGCGGATCAGGCCGCCACGACCTGAGCCAGCGAGGCATCGATCGCCGCGTCCCACTGCCCGGCGATCTTCTGCGCCGCCGCGCGTTCCTCGGCGAGGATCGCGTCGACCGTTCGGACCGTGTCGTCGTCGTCCGCGCGTTCCGCGACACGCTTGAGCTGCTCGTAGCCGCCGATCTCGAGGTGCTCGAACGCGTAGGCGAAGCCGGCCAGCTTCGCGGGGGTGTCCGGCTGCGCCTGGAAGAAGCCGCCCCAGTTCAGCGCCCCTAAGCGCATCCCGGCGTCCTTGAGCATGGAGGTTGACCCTCCGATCGCTTCGAGCCTTTCGCTGATGCGCTGCTCGTGGCGGCGGGTCTCCCCGAGATGCTCCTCGTAAAGACGGGCGAGCTCGGGCGGCTCCGTGATCTTCGGAGCCCGCTCGAGCATCTGGATGGCCTGCATCTCGATCGCGTGCGCGTCGGCGAGGTACTTGCGGAGCTGCTCACCCAGGTCGTCCGGATCGAGCTCTCGGAGCGACGCGTCTACCGCGCGGTCGAACAGGCGCTCGAGCCGTCCGGCCATCCGGCGCTCCTCGTCTCCGATGGCGCGAGCCACGGACACAGCCTGCGTGTTTCCCGCGCGCTCCGCAACGCGGCGCAGGAGCTCATACGCGGCGAGCTCCATGTGCTCGTAGGAGTACGCGTGGGCCACCAGCTTGCCGGGGGTGTCGGGCTGGAACTTCGCGAACAGGAGCATCCCCACGCCCCCGGCCCGCCCGGCGATGTCCTTGATCTTCGACGGTTCGGCATCCGCGGCCTCGAGCAGCGCACGGACCCGCTCCTCCTGGCGCTCGGTCTCGTGCAGGTGCTGGGAGAACGCCTCCGCGATCTCCGGGTCCCCCGCGATCTCGGGGGCCCGGCGCATCTGCGCCAGCGCCTGCTCCTCGATCGAGTGGACGTCGGTGAGGTACTTGGTCAGCTGCTCTTGAAGGTCGCGGCCCGACATTTCGCCTCCTTGGGGTCGTCTACGGCTGAAGCAGCACCTTGATGGCGCCGTTCTCCTTCTTCTGGAACATCTCGTAGGCCTCCGGGGCCTGCTCGAGCGGCAGCTTGTGGGTCGCGAAATCCTCGGTCCCCAGGGGATCGCCGTCCTCGCTGACGAGTGGCAGGATGTCGTCGGTCCACCGGCGGACGTTCGCCTGGCCCATGCGGATCTGGACCTGCTTGTCGAAGAGATCCATCATCGGCAGCGGATCGAGCGCGCCGCCGTAGACGCCCGAGATCGACAGGGTTCCACCGCGCCGGACCGCGGAGATCGCGTCGTACAACGCCCGCAGGCGGTCGATGCCGGCCTTCTCGAACACCTTCTGCGCCACCGCGTCCGGAAGAAGCGCCGCGGCCTGATGGGCGGTCTTGCCGACAGGGTCGCCGTGCGCCTCCATCCCGACCGCCTCGATGACCGAGTCCGTCCCGCGCCCGCCGGTCAGCTCGCGGATCGCCTCGGGCACGTCGTCGGTCTCCTCGGCGTCGATCACTTCCACGCCGTACTTGCTCGCCAGCGCGAGCCGCTCCGCCACCAGGTCGACGCCGATCACGCGGGCGCCATGGTGCTTGGCGATTCGGCAGCACATCTGCCCGATCGGCCCGAGCCCGAAGACGGCGACTGAGCCGCCCTCCGGGATCGCCGCGTACTCGACCGCCTGCCACGCCGTGGGCAGCACGTCCGACAGGTACACGAACCGGTCATCGGGCGGGCCCTCGGGAACCTTGATCGGGCCGAAGTGGGCCTGCGGCACTCGCAGGTACTCGGCCTGCCCGCCCGGCACCTCGCCGTAGAGCTTGGTGTAGCCGAGTAGCGCAGCGCCCTTGCCGTGCTCTCGTACCTGGGTCGTCTCGCACTGCGAGAAGAGGCCCTGGTCGCACATGTAGCAGTGCCCGCACGAGATGTTGAATGGGATCACCACTCGGTCGCCGGGCTTGATCTGTTCGACCTCGGGTCCTACTTCCTCCACGATGCCCATGGGCTCGTGGCCGAGCACGTCGCCCTCGGCCATGAACGGCCCCATCACCTCATAGAGGTGGAGATCCGACCCGCAGATGCCCGATGAGGTCACGCGAATGACCGCGTCGGTCGGCTCCTTGATCGCCGGATCCGGAACCTCGTCGACGCGCACGTCGCGCCGCCCATGCCACGTGACCGCCTTCATCCGTGTACCTCCTCGCGCTCCTCGGGATCGTCGTCGGACCCTCGACTACCCGCGCGGGCCCGAGGCGAATCCGGGGCGTCCCCGCGGGTGGCTCAGTGCCCGCCGCGACCGCCCGCCAGGAGCTCCAGCGCGTGCGGGAGAGCGTCGGCGATGGCGGCGCCCGCCTGGCCGATGCTCCGTGGGCTGCCCGGGAAATTCACGATCAGCGTGCGGCCGCGGATGCCGGCGACGCCGCGCGACAGCATCCAGTGGGGAGTGTGCTCGCGGGAGGCGGCGCGCAGCGCCTCGGCGATTCCGGGAGCGTCACGCTCGATCGCCTCGCGAGTCGCCTCCGGGGTGACGTCGGTGGGGGCGACGCCGGTCCCGCCGGTCGTGAGCACGAGGTCGCAGCCCTCGGTATCGGCCCAATGAAGAAGCCGTTCGGCGATGAGGGCGCGGTCGTCGGGAATGATCTCCTGCCCGGCGATCTCCGCGCCCAGCCCGGCTGCGAATTCCGCCAGGCGCTCGCCGCTCTCATCGCCGGTGCCACCGCCCTCGGACTTCGATGTGGAGATGGTGATGATCGCCGCGCGCACGAACTACTCGGACTCGTCGGAGCGTCGCCACTCGCCGCTCTTGCCGCCCGACTTCTCGCGCAGCGCAATCCGGTCGATCACCACGCCGCGCTCGATGCCCTTCGTCATGTCGTAGATCGTGAGGGCGGCGACGGCACAAGCGGTCATCGCCTCCATCTCCACGCCGGTGCGGCCGACCGTCTTCGCATCGGCCACGATCTCGACGACGCCCTCGGCGGCGATCACGCCGATCTCCACGTCGACGTGAGTGAGCGGCAGCGGATGCGCGAGCGGAATCAGCTCGCCCGCCCTCTTGGCCGCCTGGATTCCCGCGATCCGCGCCGTCCCGATGACGTCGCCCTTCGGAGCGTCGCGGTTCTCGATCGCCGTGGCGGTCTCGGGCGCCATCCGCAGCCGCGCCTCGGCCACCGCGCGCCGCGCCGTCGCGTCCTTGCCGCCCACGTCCACCATCCGGGCACTCCCGCTCTCGTCGATGTGAGTCAGTCGGGGTGGCTCGCTCACGCCTGCGCCTCCGGCTGGAGCTTCCAGATCGGCGCCTCGGCCTTGATGCGGTCGATCGCCTCGCGGGCGCCGGCGAACGCCTCAAGCCGGTGCGGCGCCGAGACCGCGACCAGCACACTCGCCTCGCCGGCGGGGACGGGGCCGGTGCGATGCTCGGCAGCGGCGGCGATGAGGCCATGCCGCTCGACGCAGTCAGCGAGGATCGCCGCGATCCTCTCGCTCGCCATCTCGCCGTAGGCCTCGTAGTCGAGTTGCGGGACGTCGCGCGGAAAGCCCTGAAAGGTGACCACCGCTCCGGCCCTGCGGTCGACGACGCGGGAGGTCACCTCCTCCAGTGAGATCGGATCCGGCCCGACACGCACGCGAGGGCTCTCGCCACCGCTCACCGGGGGCACGAGGGCCAGCTCGTCGTCGGGCGACAGCACGGTCTCGGCCTTGGCGTAGTCGCGGTTGACCGCCATCTGCACCGGGACCCGGGAGAGCACGTCCGCCAGTCCCGGCTCCCCTGCCAGGGCTGTGAGCGCGTCCGCGACGGTGGCGCCCTCCTCGAGCTCCACGTCGACGGACTCCCGCCCGGCGCGCTGCCGCAGCACGGCGAAAAGGCGGACCCGAACGGTCATCGAGCGAGCCACGCCGGCCATGCTAGTGGCGCCTAGACCTCGCCCGCCGACATCCCAGCGGACGGGAGAAGCTCGATCTGCACCCGTTGGCCCGCCTCGACGTCCGCGCGATCCGCCGGGATGATCGCGAATGCGTCCGCGCCGAGCATCGACGTCAGGACGTGTGAGGCCTGCTCCTTAGTCGGCTCGGCGTGCCAGCCGTCGTCGCGCATCTGAAGTCGCACCCGTACGAAGTGCGCGCGGCCGGGGCGCTTGGGATACGGAGCGTCGAGCACCGCCGTCGAGCCGTGGCGCTCCGGATCGGCGCCCGCGAGCGCCAGGAGCGCCGGTCGCACCAGCAGGATGAACGTGACCACCGCGGACACCGGGTTTCCCGGTAGCCCGAATGCGAGCGCTCCATCCCTTGCCCTCCCGAACCAGGTCGGGCGGCCGGGCCGAAGGGCGAGGCCCCAAAACGCCTCCTCGACGTCGAGTGCGGCGAACGCGGGACGGACGTGATCGTGCTCTCCGACCGACACCCCGCCGCAGACGACCGCCACGTCCGTGTCGAGCGAGTTGCGGATCGCCTCGCGGGTTGCAGCCGCGTCGTCGCCGGTGTGGCCGACCCACGTCACCAAAGCGCCAGCTGAGCGCGCCAGCGCCGGAATCGAGTGTGCGTTGGCGTCCCGGATCTGACCCGGGCCGAGCTCGGCATCAGGCCCCACGAGCTCGTCACCGGTCGTGAGCACCGACAGCCGCGGCTGACGCGCGCACCGGACCACGGCGCGGCCGATCGAGGCGAGAACGCCCAGCTCGGAGGGGCCCAGCATGTCGCCGCGCCGCAGCACCACAGCGCCTGCCTCCACGTCGTCGCCGGCGCGCCGCACGTCCCGCCCCGGCTCGACGGGAGCCGAGACGGCGATCGAACCGTCGCTCTCCTCGACCTCCTCGATGCGGACGATCGCGTCGCAGCCCACCGGCATTGCAGCTCCCGTGGAGATCGCGATCGCCTCGCCCGGCCCGGCGATGGACCCGGCCGGAGCTCCGGCACGTGATTCGTCGACGACGCGCAGGGCTAGCGGAGCATCCCGCGTGGCGGCGCCGGTGTCCTCGGCTCGCACCGCGAAGCCGTCCATCGCCGAGTTGTCGAACGGCGGGATCGATTCCGTGCTCGCCACGTCCTCCGCAAGCACGCGTCCCAGCGCGTCGTCGATCGCGACGTCCTCGGCGGGGAGCGGGCGCACCCGCTCCAGCACGGCCCTCCGCGCAACCTCGATGTCGAGCAGCTCACGCGTCATCCGTCTGGATGATCGCTGCCAGACTGAAGCCATGTCATCCGGAGATCGCGACGGGGCATCGACGGGCGCCGTCCTCGCCGGTGGGCGCAGCTCGCGAATGGGTACGCCCAAGGGTGCCCTGGAGCTCGCGGGTAGGCCGCTGATCACCTATCCCATCGAGGCCCTTGTGGCGGCGGGCCTCGCGCCGATCGTCGTCGCGAAGGAGGACTCGGGCCTCCCGCAGCTCGACTGCCCGATCGTCCGGGAGCCCGATCAGAGACTCCATCCCGCCGCCGGGGTCCTCGCCGCGCTCGAGGCCACTGGGGGCCCGGTGGTCGTCGTCGCCTGCGACATGCCGTTCGTGCCCGCCCAGCTCCTGGCCGTCCTGGCGCGGCTATCGGTCCCGGCCGCGCTGCCCGTCCTCGCCGATCGCCCGCAGCCGCTGCTTGCCCACTACGAGCCGAGCGTTGCGTCCGCGCTCGAGCGCGCCGTCGCGCGGAACGAGCCCATGAGGGAGGCGGTCGCGGCGCTTGACCCGGTTCTCCTCGGGCCCGACGAGCTCGCCGGGTTCGGCGATCCGGACCTGATCGCGTTCAACGTGAACGACCGGGACGACCTGGCCGCCGCCGAGCAATTCATGACAGCCGGCTCGCCCCGATGAGCGAGGGCGCGGCATCGGATCCCGGAACGTTCGCCGGCCGCACGTACGCGGCGGTCGAGCATGACGGCCGCATCGATCACGTGGCCGTGGAGGAGCCGCTCGAGATCCGCGTCGACGGACGCCCGTTGGCCGTCACCATGCGGACGCCTGGGCACGACTCCGAGCTCGCCGTGGGCTTTCTCTACGGCGAGGGGTTGATCGACGGGGCGCGCGAAGTGGGACCGCCCGACGACCTCCCGGCCAATGCGGTCGAGGTGTCCGGGCCCCTGTTGCGCGAGCCGGGCGAGCGGCGCTTCTACACCACATCCTCCTGCGGTGTGTGCGGCAAGGGCGCGCTGAAGGAGGTCGCCGTCCACTCCGAACGGCTCCCGGATGGCCCGGTGGTCCCGCGGTTGCTTCTCGCGGCGCTGCCGGACCGACTCCGTCAGCCGACATTCGAGCGGACGGGTGGCCTCCACGCCACCGGCCTCTTCGACTCGGAGGGCGGGCATCTGGTGGCGCGCGAGGACGTCGGCCGCCACAACGCAATGGACAAGGTCATCGGCCGGGCGGTGATGGACGGGATGGTGCCGCTCTCCGACCGAATGCTCTGTGTGAGCGGGCGCCTGTCGTTCGAGCTCGTGCAGAAGGCCGCCGTGGCGGGCGCGCCGATCCTGGTGGGGGTGGGCGCGCCGAGCTCGCTCGCGGTGGAGCTGGCGTGCGATCGCGGCATGACGCTCTGTGGATTCGCCCGCGGGGGGCGAGTGAACGTCTACACGGGCGCGCAGCGCGTCGCCGATTAGGCGACCGCTACTCGCTCGCTCCCGGGTTGATGCCCTTGGCGATCTCGCGCAGTGATTCCGCCGAGCGTCCCGTCTGCCCACCGATCCAGCAGGCCACCGGCGCGGCCGTGCGCTCGGAGCCGTGGGCGGCGATCGCCGCCAGCTTCAGGATCTGGTCGAGCTCCTCGTCGGTTGGCGGCTGAGCTCCCACTTCGGCGGCGAAGCGGCGCACCCATTCCTCGGCGTTCATCTCGTGCTCCTCGCGGTCGTGGGTCCGGCGGAATCCTGCCACTCGGGCTCGGGAGCTCGCGGCGCCCCGATTAGCCGCCGCAGGGCGGCGCGAGCCAGGAGAGCGGCGATTCCGGCCCCCGCTCCGATCGCGAGGTTCCCGGTGAGGAGAGTGATCAGGCCGATCCCGGCGGCGAGCACCCGGTCGTCGACCCGCTCCAGCCTGCCCGCGAGAATCGCGTGCTGAATCGCGACGAAGAGGAGCATCCCGGCCAGGACCGCCGGCGCCAGCAGGTGCAGGAACACAGGCAGCGAGGCGCCCAGACCCACTCCGAGTGCCACGTACAGGACCCCGACCATGAGAGTCGCACCGGCTGTCCGCGCGCCGAGCCTGTAGTGGGCTGTGACCCCGCCGGCGCCGTGGCAGACCGGCAGCCCGCCGGTCAGGCCCGCGGCGATGTTCGCCAGCGAGATCGACGACGCGAGCCGCCGCGGCTCGACCTTCCGCGCGCGCCGCCCGAAGTACTCGCGCTCGGCGTCGCTGGTGGCAACCACCGAGTTGCCGAACGTGAGCGGGATCTGGGCGAGGACGAGCGTGGTCAGGGCCGTGGCGAACGCGGCGCCCGAAGGGAAGGAGAGTGAGATCGATTCAGGCCCCGCGCCGAACCCCGCGGGCAGGCCGTCGACGGCGATCCCGATCGCGGCACCGGTGGCCAGCACCATGAGGCTCCCGGGCAGCCACCGGTCGCCGGCCACCGCCAGGAGAAGGACGCAGCAGACGGCGGCGACCGCGACGCTTACGGTCGGATCGATGGCTGGCAACCCCTCCCAGTTGCCCTTCTGCGCGAGCTCGACCGCGGCCTTCGCCAAAAGCAGCGCGACGCTCGCCTGGATGCCTCGCACCAGCGCGGTCGGAAAGCGCTCGGCGAGCCAGTTCGCCGTACCGCTCAACGCCAGGATCGCCATCGCGCCCGCCATCAGCAGCGCCCCGGCAGCGAGTGTCTCGGGGCTCAGGCCCAGGGCGATCGCCGCGGCGGCGAACGCCTTCAGCGGCTGCACCGGCACCGGCACGCGGAAGTACAGGGCCGTCCCGATGTAGACGATCCCAGCCACGGCGAAGACCGCGGTCGCGTTCAACCCGTTCAGGGTGATCATCGCGACCGCGATCGGGATGAACAGCCCGGTATCGCCCAACCCACCCGCGAGCTCGCGCAGGTTGAAACGCATCTAACCCCCGATCGCGCTCATCGTGCGCGGCGGCGGGCGGAACCCGGGCTCGTTGACGTGATGCTTGAGTTCCTTGCGCCACACGGCATCGCGCAGGATCTGCTCGAGCTCGTGGTCAGTGGCTCCGGAGCGAAGCGGCTCGCGCAGGTTCGTCTCGTGCATCGAGAACAGGCAGGTGCGCAGCTTGCCGTCGGCCGTCAGCCGGATGCGGTTGCAGTCGGCGCAGAATGGCTCTGACACCGGACTTATGAACCCGATCTCTCCAGCGTCGTCGCGGAAGCGGTAGACGCGCGCCGTGGCGTGGGGCTCGCGCGGCACCTCCTCGAGCGCGTGGACCGTCTCGATGATCCGGCGGATCTCCGCGCCCGTGAGGACCGCGTCCGGCTTCCAGGCTCGATCGCCGTCCAGCGGCATGAACTCGATGAACCGGACCACGTAGTCCGTGGAGCGGGCGAGCTCGCAGAAGCGCAGGACCTCGTCCTCCGTGAAGTCGCGCATGGCGACCGCGTTGACCTTGACCGGCCGCACCTGGGGGTGGGCGGCGATCGCCCCGAGCCCCGCCAGCACCTGCGCCAGTGAATCGCGGCGCGTGATCTGGAAGAACCGGTCACGGGCGAGCGAGTCGATGGAGACGTTGACGCGCTGGATCCCGGCCGCGACGAGCGCATCCGCGTGGCGCTCGAGCAGGTAACCGTTGGTGGTCAGCGAGAGGTCGCGCAGGCCGTCGATGCCGGCAAGCATCTCGACCAGGCGCGGGAAGTCGCGCCGGACGAGGGGCTCTCCGCCGGTGAGCCGCACGTCCTCGATCCCGAGCCCGACGAGCACGCGCACCAGGCGCTCGATCTCCTCGAAGCTCAGGATCCCGTCACGCGGCAGCCAGTCGATCCCCTCGGCGGGCATGCAGTACTGACAGCGGAAGTTGCAGCGGTCGGTGACCGACACCCGCAGATCGGAGATCCGCCGCCCGTGGGCGTCGTGGAGAGGCCCGCTCACGCCCCGCAGGGTACCCCTCGGTGGAGCATGGCGAACCGCCTTCCGGGACCACGTGTCCGCCTGATGACCAATCGGTTTGAGAGGAGTGCCGGCGGGTGATAATGATTGCGCCGACACCGCTCACGAGGAGGAAGTCGCTGGCCTTGGACCTGCCCCTGTTTCGCCAGTTGAAGGGTGACGCGACGGCGCGCGGGGCGGCGGCGAAGTCCAGGCGGTCGGCGACCCTCGCGCCCCGGACGAAGACGGCGGATCGGATGGTCCAGTCGATCTGCCCCTACTGCGCCGTCGGCTGCGGACAGCGCGTCTATGTCAAGGACGAGCAGGTCGTCCAGATCGAGGGCGACCCCGACAGCCCGATCTCGCGAGGACGGCTGTGCCCCAAGGGCTCGGCGTCGAGGGAGCTCGTGACGAGCCCGCTGCGCGAGCAGAAGGTCAAGTACCGCCGTCCGCACGGAACCGAATGGGAGGAGCTCGACCTCGAGACCGCGACGGACATGATCGCCGACCGCGTGATCGCGGCCCGCGAGGCGACGTGGGAGGACAACCTCGACGGCGATCCCGAGCGCCAGCTCAACCGCACCCGCGGGATCGCGTTCCTGGGCGGCGCGACGCTGGACACCGAGGAGAACTACCTGATCAAGAAGCTCTTCACCGCCCTCGGCGCGATCCAGATCGAGAACCAGGCCCGCATATGACACAGCTCCACCGTCCCCGGTCTGGGGACGTCGTTCGGAAGGGGTGGCGCCACCACCTTCCAGCAGGACCTGCAGAACTCCGACTGCATCGTGATCATGGGCTCCAACATGGCCGAATGCCACCCGGTCGGCTTCCAGTGGGTGGTTGAGGCCAAGGAGCGCGGCGCGAAGGTCATCCATGTCGATCCGCGCTTCACGCGAACGAGCGCGCTCGCCGATGTCCACGTCCCATTGCGCGCCGGAACCGACATCGCGTTCCTCGGCGGCATCGTCAACTACATCCTCGAGAA
>JBJMKM010000020.1:0-17572 GCA_045805825.1 Solirubrobacterales bacterium | reverse complement strand
CCGCCGGCGTGTTGTCAACCGTGACCGGCATTGTCGGCGGCTTGACATTCGCGGCCTGGGCCGGGGTGGACCGCCTCTGGTCGCACAGGAGCGCGGAGGCACCGCTGCGAAGCCAGCGGGACCGGCTGGCCGAGAAGGATTAGCGGAGCCTCCCGGCTACAGCGCTCTCAGGTGCCGCTTAGGTTCTGGGGCGGATTGTCGCTGGACCTCTGTTCGATGTCTGCCAGGGCAACTCTTGACACGGCGCGGCCGCGCTCTTAGTGTCGATTGCATCTAGTCGTCTTCACGGAGGAGGCTCCGATGCCTGATTGGCTCGTCTACGTCGCGCCGCTCGTGGCGGCTTCGCTCGTTCTGTTGTTCGCGTTCGCAGGTTGCGGCTTCCAGCACGGCTCGATCGGGTTGAGCGACCTCCTGTTCTACGAACGCCCGACGGGCACGGGCGAGTTCTGGAAGACGGATGGCCAGGGTGGGATGGCGCTGATCGGGGAGACCCACACGGACTGGCGCCCAAGCTGGCTGGCCATCGTCCCCGGGGGTTTTGGGGGCGGGGCCCAGCTCCTCTTCTACGATCGCCGCGCCGGAGAGGGCGAGTTCTGGGCCGTCAACGCAGGTGGCATGAGCCTGGTGGGGGAGACGAACACCGGCTGGCGTACCGACTGGGCGATCATCGTCCCTGGAAAGTTCTCGGACGGTCCCCATACGGATCTCCTTTTCTACGAGCGGAGCAGCGGTCAGGGTGAGTTCTGGAGCTCGAATGGCGACGGGACCATCAGCCTGATCGGCGAGACCAACTTCGGCTGGCGCACGAGCTGGCAGATGATCGTCCCGGGGAACTTCAGCGACGGCGACTACACCGATCTCCTGTTCTACGACCGCGACGCCGGGGAGGGCGAGTTCTGGTCGCCGAATGGCGACGGGACGATCAGCATGATCGGGGAGACCAACACGGGTTGGCGCACGAGCTGGTCGCGCATCGTGTCCGGGTCGTTCCTCGACCGAAGCGAGTACTCCGACCTGCTCTTCTACGACCGAGGTGCCGGGCAGGGCGAGTTCTGGAAGACGGGCGGAGACGGGGGGATCGTCATGCCAGGCGAAACGAACACCGACTGGCGCACGAGCTGGGCCAACATCGTGCCCGGCTACTTCAGCGACGAAGGAGACTTCACCGACCTGCTCTTCTACGACGCGCAGGGCGGGACGGGCGAGTTCTGGGCGAGCAACGGCGGCGGCGGCGTGCACCAGATCGGCGCCTCACACACCGATTGGCGCACGGACTGGTTCATCATCACGACCGGATCCTTCGGATGATTCGAGCTCGTCGGGCGATCCGCGGCTCATGACCCGAGCTCGAGCTCGTAGAGCACGTAGCCCCAACTCCTCGCGCGAGTCGCGCGAAAGCCATACGCCTCGGCGGTCGAGCGCATCACTGTATGTCGCGCGCCCGTATGCCCGGCGAGCTTCGAGAACCCCGATTGCCTGGCGCGCGAACCCATCGAGTCGAACAGCGCGGTTGCGACGCCGCGGCGCAGGAACGATCGCCGGACGGCGATCGCCGCTACATAGAAGCCGTCCCGCGGCGGACGCGGGGTGGCGGCGATGAGCCACGCGAGCGCCGGTGGCATCAGGAGTCGCCGGTGGATCGGTATCTCCGCCGCTCCGCGCCGGAGCAGCGCGAAATGGAGCCGGTACCGCGCGGCCACCGGAAATCCGACGATGACTCCGGCAAGGCTTTCGTCGATCTCGGCAACCAGCGCATGCTCGAAGCTCATCGAGTGCCCACGGTTTGGCCAAAGGTGCATCAGCCCACGGCGCGCACGCTCCGCCGACCCGGCGAGGAGCGTGAACTCGGTGTGCGCCGAGTCGAACAGCAGCTGCGAAGCCTCGAGGTCGTCAGGCCGTGCTTCGCGAACTTCGATCGCGCTATCCACGAATCCGGAGAGGCGCTGAGTTGGTTTCCGCCATGGCGGCTTCGGCTCTGATCGTTTTCGTCGACCAGCTGATCAAGCGGGTGATGCTACGCCGCGGTAGACCGCTCCCATTCAAGGCCCCGGATCCAGCTCCGCGCGGCTTGATCACCGCGGAGCCCGGGCTCATCACTCTGCCGGCGCGCTTCGCCGTCCCCGCTTGGATCGCCACGGCATCGATCGCGATCCTGGCCGCGATCCCACAGGGCGGATCACCGGCGATCGCGGTCGGCATCGGGTTGGGCATCGGCGCGGCCCTGAGCAATCTGATCGATCGCCTGGCCCGCGGAGGCGTCGTCGATTTCATCGCGATCGGCCGCTGGCCGCCCTTCAACCTCGCCGACGCCGGGCTCGTCGCGGGATTCGGCCTGGTCGCATTGGGGCTGCTGTGAGCGGCGGCACCCCGTCTCTCGCCCTCGCACGGCATGAGCACGGAGATCGCGTCGGCTCGAGGCGCCGGCTCTCGGCCTATCAGTGGTTCCTGGCGGCCGGCTGCTTCGCGGGGGTGTTCGCAGGTTCCCTGACACCATCGGCTCAGTGGATCGGGCGGGCGAACTTCGCCCTCGCGGCCTCGCTCCTGATCGTTCCCGCTCTCCTCGGTGCGCGCCTCTGGTTCGTCCTTTTGCACCGGGCGTCGTTCCGGCAGGAGCCCCGCGTCATCTGGCACCGCGGCGGCGGCGGGTCCGCGCTCTACGGTGGCCTTCTCCTCGCCCTGCCCATGTCGATTCCGCTGCTCGCGCTGGCCGGCCTGGCGTTCTGGGCCTTCTGGGACGCCGCGAGCGTCACGATGCTGGTCGGCCTCCTCTTCACCCGTATCGGGTGCTCACTGAATGGCTGTTGCCGAGGCGTCGAGACCACCCGTTGGTTCGGGCTGCGGCTTCCGGACGAGCGGGGCAACTGGCGGCGACGCGTTCCAACGCAGCTGCTCGAGGCCGCCTGGGCGATTCTCGCCCTTGTCGTGGCCGTGCTGATCGGCGGGAGCCTCCCGTTCGCCGGCTTCCTCTTCCTCGCCGTGCTGGCCGGCTATGGCGCCCTGCGGCTCGTGCTGGACAGGACCCGCGCCGAGCGGATCGGCCGAGGCGCCAACCTGGTCGCCTCGGCGCTGCTCGTGGTGGGCGGGGCGACTCTGTGCCTCGTTTGGTGGATCCCGTAGCCGAACGGAGCAACCGCTTTACATTTAGGCAGGTGACCGCGACCGATCTGGCTCACGTTGCGGCAAAGCGGCCGTCCGGCCTTCGCCTTGTGAACTGGACGATCGTCCGCCGCGGCGCACTGATCCTGTACTTCGGGGTGCTTGCCGCGTGGATCGGCGCCTACGGGATCCCGGCCCAGCGCGAGCTGGTAATCCTCTGGATCTGCGGCGCCCTGGCCTGCGCATCGCTCGGCAGGCATCCTCGGGAGATCCTCCAGCTCGTTCTCGACTGGCTGCCGATCGTGGTCGTGCTGAGCGCATACGACTACTCGCGCGGTGCCGCCGATTCGCTGGGCGTTGGTGTCCACGTGCACCCGATGATCGATTTCGACCGGTTCGTCTTCTTCGGCACCACGCCCACCGAGTGGCTGCAGGCCCGCCTCTACACCCCCGACGGCACCGCCTGGTGGGACGTCGCCTTCACGCTCGTCTACACGTCGTACTTCATCGTGCCCTTCGCGGTGGCCGGCGTTCTGTGGGTGCGTGACCGGCCGGCTTTCCAGCGCTTCGCCAAGCGGGTGGTCGCGCTCTCCCTGCTCGGCCTCGCCACCTACATCGCGTTCCCGGCGGCGCCCCCGTGGATGGCCTCGCAGTCCGGGCTTCTCGAAGGCGTCCACCGCACCACCTCGGATGGCTGGAGCGTGCTGGGCACGGGCACCGCCGGCCTCTTCTCACAGGGACAGGCGAGTGTCAACCTCGTGGCCGCCGTCCCCTCGCTGCATTCCGCCTTCGCGGCCCTCGTGGCGATGTTTCTCTGGGGTCGGGTCCGGCCCTGGCTGCGCCCCCTGGTCGCGCTCTACCCGCTGGCGATGGGGCTGACGCTCATTGCCACCGGCGAGCACTACTTCTTCGACGTGCTGCTTGGGTGGCTGTACGCCGGTGGGGTCATGGCCGGGTTGTCGTGGGTCGAGCAGCGACGCGCCCGTCGATCCGAGACCGGTGCCCAGGAGCCGGCTCAAGGAGGCGTGGAGTCGGGTCCTCGCCCGCCTATGCCTCGTGGCCCGGATCGATTCGCTTCGCCCGGCGAAACGCAAACTGTCTGACGGGCTCGCCGAGCTGGGCGAAAACCGGCTCGAGCAGGAACGCGACGTGATCGCCGACCTGGCGCCGCTCGACGATGCGGCCGACAAACCTGTTGCGGCATCCTGTCAGCAGAGGGGTGCTCGCCGGCCCCGGCTCCCAGGCGACGCGGCTGAACTTGTCGATGTCGTCGCCGGTCTCGCCGCCGAATAGCTCAGCGAGATCATCCGCGTCCGCCGGGAGGAAGTGAACGCCCAGATGTTCGGTCCTCGATGCGACTCGGTACGTTCGGTTGTTCTCGGAAAGGCAGACCATGTACCGAGGCGGCGAGATGCTCGTCTGCGTCGCGAATCCGACCAGGCACCCGGCGCGATCATCGCCCGAAGCGGCTGTGACGACGAGCATCGGATAGTCGAGCTCCCCGACCAGCTCCTGGAACACCTCCGCTGCCTCGTCGGTCATGGACCGATCCAACCACAACCGGTTCTCGGCGCCGCGTGCGGCGAGCGGCGCCGGGTACCCGCAGGGCATGGATGAGCGGGTCGCGAAGCCGGAGGACCTGCCGCCACTCGAGCTTCGGCGGCTGCGCGATCTCGACCTCGCTGACCCGCCCGACGGGATGCCACCCCACGTGGCATCCGCATCCGGCGTGGTCCGCCGCGGAGACTTCGTCTACGTCATCGGCGACGACCTACTGCAGGTCGCGAGCTTCGAGGTTGCCAGCGGCGCTCCCGGGATGCTCAGGCGGGTCTTCGCGGGCGACCTGCCGGATGAGGCGGGGCAGCGCAAGAAGGAAAAGCCGGATCTCGAGGCGCTGACGGCGCTGCCGCCGGTCGAGGGTGAGCCCGCCGGAGGACTGCTGGGCCTCGGCTCCGGCTCGAACGCACATCGCGACCACGGGTTCTTCTGGTCTTTCGACGCCGACGGCTCGCTTGCCGGCGAGCCCCGGACCGTCGATCTTCATCCTGTTTACGAGCTCCTTCGCCGTGAGCTCAATGATCGCGTCAACATCGAAGGCGCCGCGGTGCTTCAAAACCGGCTCTGGCTCTTTCACCGGGCCAACGAGAGCCAGGGACCCAACGCGGTCGCTGAGGTTGAGCTCGCTGACCTGGGACACACGCTCGCGGAGGACCTGGTGCTGGACGCGGACGAGCTCGACACCATTCGCACCTACGATCTGGGCGAGCTCGATGGGGTCCCGGCGTGCTTCTCGGACGCGACGACCCTTCTCGACGACCTCGTCTGCTTCACCGCGTCCGCGGAGGGCGGTGACGACAGTGACATCCGGGGGTCCGTCGTCGGGACCATCGACGCCTCCGGAGAGGTCCACAGGCTGCGCCGGATCGATCCTCACTGGAAGGTGGAGGGGGTGCATGCCGCGGTCGACACCGGCGTGATCGACTTTCTCTTCGTCTGCGACCAGGACGACCCGGACACGCCGTCGCCCATGCTCAGCGCGACGATGCCGATCGATGCGAGGTTCGATCGCGCCGAGAACGAGGCTGGCCGTGCGGCGTAACGCCTACTCGCCGGCCGCGGCGCGGGCGGCGTCGAGCTCCGCCTGTACGGTCGCCGTCTGGTCGGGGATCTGCAGGCGCTCCTCGAGGATAGGAATGGCCTCGTCCGGGTGCCCTGACATCCGCAGGGCATGCCCGAGGTTGTAGAGCGCGTATGCGTAGTTGATGTCGGTCGACCCCTCAGGGAACGCCGCGACCGCGCGTCGCAGCACCGGGACCGCCTCCTCGTAGTTGCCCTCCTGGATCAGCGCGTAGCCCTGGTCGTTGAGTTCGGCACCGGTTTCGGGGTCCCCCGTGCCCGAGGAGGGGGGAACGGCGGATGAGGCGGCTGCTGCCGCCGATGCGTTGTCGTCAGAGGATGCGGTGGATGCGGAGGCATCGCTCGCCGATCCCTTCGACTGACCCTGCGCGCTTTGACCCTTTGCAGCAGTCGGGCCGCCATGTGAGCCATCCCCGCCGCCCGAGAGGGCGAGCCAGCCTCCCGCCGCGACCACGATCGCGGCAACCGCGAGAGCGGGGAGCAACCAGCGGCCGCGCTTGCTCGGGGCGGTGGGCGGCGGCAAGAACGGCCGTGGCGCGGCCTCGGACTGTGACTGTGGCGCCACCTCGAGCGGCTCGGTCGGCTCGAACGTCTGCGGGCTGAGCTTCCCGCGATTGGGGAGCGCGGCCTCGAGATCGCGGACCAGCTCCCCAGCGGAGGCCTGCCGCCGGTCGGGATCGGCGTCCATCCCGCGCGTGAGGGCGCGCCCGATCCGCGGCGGGGCTTGGGGCCGCCCCTCAGGCAGGTCCGGGAGCGAGGAGTCGCGTACCCGCTCGAGGAGCTCCGCCGGCGAGTCGGCGCGGTATGGCTTGTGGCCGGTGAGCGCCTCGAACGCGACCACGGCGAGCGAGTAGATGTCTGCCGCCGGCTCGCCCACGGATTCTCCCGCCAGTCGCTCCGGGGCGATGTAGGCGAGCGTCCCCATGACCTCGTTCTCAGCCGTGATCTGCGTGGCGTGATCCGCGATCGCCGTGCCGAGGTCGACGAGCTTGACGATGCGAGTGTCGGAGATCAGGATGTTCGCCGGCTTGACGTCGCGGTGGACGACGCCATGCTCATGCGCGTAGTCGAGCGCGGACGCAACGGGCCGAAGGATCTCCAAGAGCCGCCGCGGGTCCATCCCGTCCGCACCGATAACGCCGGACAGGGGTCGCCCGCGCACGTATTCCATGACGATGAAGAGCCCGTCGTCGCTCTCGATCGTGTCGAAGATCGTGACCAGATTCGGGTGCATCAGCGAGGCCCCCAGACGCGCCTCGCGACGGAACCGGCGCACATCCGCCTCCGAGCCGCTCGTGTGCAGTCGCTTGATCGCGACCTCTCGGCCGAGAACGCAATCCTCGGCGAGAAAGACCGTCGCGGTGCCGCCCCTGCCCAGCCGGTCGCGGACGCTGAAACGCTCCGCCAGTACGACTCCCGACTCGATTTCCTGAGTTACCCCCACGGCGCGCTATTACCCACGCAGGCGCCTCCGACACCGCGACGTTCCCGCGGCCGGCACAGACCTCTGGACGGCGTGCGCCTAGCGCTCGTACGCGTAGCGCTCGTCGCCGGCGACGTCGACCCGGCGGTGGTAGCGCTCGCCCGACTTACCTCCGGCCATCGCCGCGAGGATGGTGCCCAGGACGACCGCGACCAGGACGATGATGCCTCCGGTCGTCACCGTGCCCTCGTCGACGGGGATTCGGGGCAGGTTCAGCGCCTCGAAGACGTTGTACTCGCTTCCGAAGATCGCGCCGATGACCGCGAGGGCCACGGCGATGATGACCGCCCATAGCCACACGGCGAGGCCTTGACGAGCTCCGTCGAACCGCGACATCCGCCCGGCGACGTAGCCGCCCGCGAAATACGCGATCAGCGCGATCACGAACAGCGCGATGCCGCCGACGACGCCGATCGTGTCGGCGTTCTGAATGGCATCGCCGACGCCGCTCAGCTCCGAGATGGCCACCGCCGCGCCTGCGGCGCTGACGAGGGCCGTGAGGAGCGCGCCGATCCCGACCGCCACGATCCACCCGAAGAACGCGGCGCCCCAATTGATCCCGCCGAATTCCGCACGCTGGCGCTCCCTCGGCGATGCCACGGGGGCGGCGCGGGTCTCAGCGGTCGCGGCTGGACGCTCCTCGACTGCCGTGCGTGTGCCGTTGCTCTCTTCCCGAGGCGCTGGCGCGGGCCCGCGCGTACGAATCCGGTCTCGGATTGCCATGATCCCTCCTTGATCGACTGCCCTGCTGAATTACCCGCTTGCGAATCGGCGGAAACCAGCCTCGCTACCTGATGGCGTCGATCACCCACTCGCCACCGATGTCGGAGAGGTGGATCAAGGTGGGGCTCCCGGCGAGCGTCGCCGTCGCCTGGCTTCCCTGGGTCAGGTGATCCACCGTCAGGGCCGCGCGTTCGTCGTCCGCGCCGACGAACCCGCAGGTGGCCTGCCCGCGCACGCCCTCGGTCAGCCGCAGGTAGCTCACGATTCCGGGCGCGTCCAGGTCGATGAAGCGCTCGCACGCCTGCTCGTCGCCGCTGGAGACGGCCTCGAGAAAGCCATTCACCGCCCGCGTGGCCGCCTGCTCCTGCGGACTGCCCGAGTCGGACTCGCCGCCGGTGAGCAGCAAGACCGCGACGACCGCTATCGCCACGACGACGGCGGCTCCGGCAACCCACGGCCAGCGGTCGAGCAGCTCGTAACGCAGCGGTAGCGCGGCGGTGGCCCCTCCATACGCGCCATTGTGATGGACCTTCAGCCGGTGGAGCTGCGCTCCGCGGGCTCGCGCACGTCAAGCGCCGCCGGCCGCTCGCGCGCGCGGGCACCGTGCGCCGACCGCCGGCGGTCTCGCGCTTCCAGCAGGGCGAGCGTCACGGCGATCGGCACCGTCGTCGGCAGCAGGTCGACGGCGAAGAACAGGAGGTCGAATGCGAGCCCCAGAATGGCCGCGAGCGCCGCCGCGTGGAGCTGGGAGCCACGCTGGCGTGCCAGGAGCGCCCCCACCACCGCGGCGATGAAAACGTCACCGAATCCCATGGTCGCCTGCCCGAGATAGACGGCATGAAGCCGCGGGAGCCCGCCGGGCGGCGCGGCGGCCACGAGCGTCGCATTCGGTCCCTGCAGTAAGTCGGCCGCCACGAAGACGGTGTCCACGAGCGCCATCGCGTAGACCCCCAGCTTGAGCCAGCGGGGTGCGACCACCGCGGCCAGCAGCACGCCCAGCGTCACACAGGCGAGTGCTGTGAGCGCGAGCGCCGCCGTCTCTCCGGCTAGCGATCGGGACGATGCCCACGCCAATGCGAACAGCGGCACCACCGCCAGCGCCATCACGGGACGCGCCCGGCGAACCAGCGCGGCGAGCGCGACCGCCGCCAGTGGCGGGACCGCGACGAGCGCGAGGACCGCCAGCGCGTCGGCGGAGCTCGCATAGAGCGCGATCAGGCCGATCACGACGACAATCGATGCCGGCGGCACGAGCCCCCACCAGCGGCTGCTCAGCCGGTCGGGAAGCCGCGGCGCGCGGCCGGGGAGCGCGACGATCGCGGCCTGGGCCACGGAGAGAAGAGCGATCGAAACGGCAAAGGACGGCACGGCTCCACACATTGTGAGAGGCCCGCCGCAACGGAGCCGCCTCACCAAAGAACGCAAGGAGCCGCGAATGCTGCTGGCCGACTACACGCTGGACGAAGGCGAAGCTGATCGGCTGATCTATGCCGGCGCCAGGCGCTCGGGGGGCGGGGACGCCCGCTCGCCCTCGTCCCCTGACTCCTCGAGCGCCTGCATCTGGCGCAGGTGCTGCTCGCCGCGAATCATGTAGCGAACCGTGATCAGGACCCGAAGCCGAGGCCGCCGATGATCGCGCCTGGCAGCCGCCCGGTACGGCCGACGAAGGAGACCAGGACCCCGATCGCTATGAGCATCAGCACGCCGCCATACAGGAGGTGCGCGATGTGGAGCTTTCCACCTCCGAGCTGTGGGTAGTTCGTCGCCCACAGCTCCAGGCGAATGACCAGAATCATCACCGCCGCCGACACGAGGAACGCGTCCTGGAGCGGGCCCATGTCAACGCTTCGCGCGGGTTTCCGCCAGTTGCTGAAGGGGTGGGGCCGCCTCAGCCCGCCGCCTCGGCTTCGCGCTTGAGCCCCTCGGCGGCGCCCTTGGTGAGGAGCTCCTTGACCTTTCCCTCCACGGGCCCGCGCAGGAGCATGCTGAGGATCCGCCCGGGGTCCGAGCGAAGCTCATACGTGGCGCGCGTCCGGCCGTCGCCTGCGTCCTCGAACCTCCAGGCGCCGGTCAGCCACTTCACTTCGCCCTCCTCCTGCTCCCAGTCGATCCCGTCCGGGAACCGGTAGGAGAACCGAAGGCGCGACTTGACCTTCTTGATGCTGGCGTCGGAGATCGTGTTGACGACGAGGGCTCGCCCCTTGGCGTCCCGCTCCAGTACCTCGACGCTCTCAAGGGTCCCCTGCCACTTCGGAGCTTCCTCGATGTCCGCCGCTATCTCGTAACAGCGCTCACCCGGCGCCGCGATCTCGACGCTATAGCTCGCCTCCAGCGTGCCCATTCGAGCCAACCCTACCGCGGAAGTCGCCCCGTTCCGGCGCGCGCCGTGCCGCTATGTTGGCGCCATGCCGGAGCACGAGGTCCAGGCGCTCCGCCGAATCTACGCGGCGATCAACCGCGGCGACGTCGAGGAGCTCGCGGCGGACGTCGCGCACGACATCGAGTGGAGTCTCCCCGAGCGAGTTCCGTGGGGCGGCACGCGCCACGGCCCGGACGGCATCCGGGCCTTCGCGGACACCTTCCGCGAGCGGGTTGACGGCAACTGGGCCGATCCGGATGACTTTCTCGTCGCCGAGGATCGAGTGGTCGTGCTGGGACGCCTGCGCGGGCAGGCCAGGGCGACAGGCCAGGAGTTCGAGGTCGAGTTCGCCCACGTGTGGACGCTCACCGAGGGCGTCGCGTCGCATCTACGCGGCTTTTACGACACCGAGCCGGTCATCGCCGCTCTCGAGGGACGACCGCAGCAGGGTCCCGAGCCGGCGATCTAGCTTCCTGCCGCCGCCCGCGGCCGCAAGGGGTATCGTGGCGGACGGCACGGTCGCCTGTGCCGAAAGCGCCGCCACGGCGGCGCGGGAGAGGAGGAGACATGTTCACGCCGACCCTGTTTCGGGACCGTCCCCGGGCGGTCCAGGTCGTCCTCGGCGGCGTAGTCCCGCTCGCGATCGGAGCGCTCGCCGGGATCATGCTCGGTGTCGCAGCCGCCGCTTACTGGGCCGTGGGGATCATTGCCGCGGTAGGTGGAATCCTCGCCGGTTTCGAGCACCGTGACGGCTGGGGCGGGGCCGACCGGGGGCTCGTGGGAGGGGCGCTCTACGGAATCGGCCTGTTGGTCGCGCACGCGATCGCCGGGACCGACGCAACCGTCTCGCTCGGGAGCTTTCCCCCGCTGCTCGCCGTGTTCACGGCGATCATCGGCATGCTCCTCGGCGCGCTCGGCGGCCGCCTTGGACGGGCAGCGCGCGAGCGGAGCGAGGTGCCGGCCCGGGAGGTCCCAAGCCGGTAGCGGCGCCCGTCAGCCCGAGCCGCGTGCGAGAGCCCCGATGATCTCGCGCCACCAGGCCCGCTCGGCATCGGATTCGGCGGCAGCGAGCCGTCGCCGGGCGGCAGCCTGGAGCGCCCTCGCCGAGCCGATCGACGTGGTCGTTCCACAGAAGGCGTAACGACCGTCGTCGAGGCGCACGAGCGCCCCGGCCTGGTCCATCCGCGTCAGCAGCTGGCGTGTGACGCCGACGCCCCCCACCTGCCTCGGATGGCCTGGGTTGCCATCGGCGGGGTCCCACGGCCTCGAAGTCGAGATCCTCGCAATGCTGCGAAGGCGCCCGAGGGCAAGCTGGCCAGCAGAATCTGTTCCGGAGGCGGTCGTCACTCCGAGCCGATTGGCCAGCGGCTCGAACGTGGCGCCCTGCAGGAGGGTTGACAGGAGCACCGCGAAGAAAACGATGTTGAAGAACTCGAGGCTCTGCGAGACGGCGGCGATCACAGGAAAAGTCGCGAGGACGACCGGAACGGCACCTCGCAATCCACCCCATGCGAGGACCAGCCGTTCTCGCGTGTCGAATCCCGTAACGGCGGTCGCCGCGAAGGTCGCGACCGGCCGCGCGAGGAACATCAGCACCAGGGCGAGAACGGTTCCCTCCAGGGCGACGCCCCAAAGCTGAGAGGGGAAGACGAGCAGGCCGAGCACCAGGAACATCGTCACCTGGGCCAGCCCCGCGAGCCCCTCGTGGAAGATCGAGACAGCGCGCTCCGCCGGGATCGGTGCGCTTCCCAGTGCGAGGCCCGCCAGATAGACGCTCAGGAAACCAGAGCCGTGAAGCGCTGCGGCGCCGCCGTATGCCAGGGCCGCCACGCTCAGGGTGGCGATCGGATACGCGGCCTCGCTTCGCAGGCGCGACCGCCGCAGTGCCTGCACTGCGAGCCATCCGACCGCCAGCCCGACCGCCAGCCCGATGCCGAGCTCCTTGAAGAGGAGCAGCAGCATGTCCGGTGCGCCGAAGTCCGGCTTCTGGATCCAATCGATCAGCCCGATCACGAGGAGCACCGAGAGCGGATCGTTGAATCCCGACTCACCCTCCAGGGTGAGCCCGGCCCGGCGATCGAGCTTGGAGTTCCGGAGCAGCGCGAAGATCGCCGCGCCATCGGTGGCGGAGACGATTGATCCGAGCAGGAGTCCCTCCAGCAACGAGAGGTCGAATAGCCACGTCGCCACCACGCCGGCGATCAGGGCGGTCATGAGCGTGCCGAGAAACGCCAGCGAGAGGGCCGGCGCCGCGACCGAGCGAATCTCGCGAAAGCTCGTCGTCAGGCCTCCCTCGAACAGGATCAAGGCAAGCGCAACGACGCCGATCGTGCGTGCCAGTTCGTAATTGCTGAAGTCGATCCACCCCGTGCCGTCCGAGCCGATCGCCATTCCCAGGCCCAGGAACAGCACGAGCCCCGGCACCCGGAGGCGATCGGCCGCAAGCGACGCGGCCAGTCCGGCGACCATGAGGGCCCCGGCGACGAGTATGAACTGGCCGTCGCTCATTCAGGGCACCATTGCAACCGCAGGGCCGCCCGTGCCGGTCAGCCTGAGTGCTCGGCGCGCTCGAGAGCCTCGTGGACCTGCTTGCTCGCGCTTGCGCTCGCCAGCTCGACGCCCGACGGCAGCTCCACGTGGAGGTCCGTCGAGACGTCCAGTCGAACCGTCGCCCGCCGCGCCCGCGCACCCAGGACGTGACCGCCGCGTGAGCGATCCGCGCTGATGAAGTGAAGGTGATAGCCGCTCACCTCGAGCCCCTCGCTGTAGTCGGGAAACCTAAAACCGACCATGGTGCCCTCGACACCGGCGAGGTCGAACACCGTCTGGGTGCGGACGACTTCTGCGAGGGGTCGGTAGGGCGGCTCCTGGCGCGGAACCGACCGCGCGTGTACCGACTCGAACCAGCCATCGATCCGCACGGCGCAGGCGACGGTCCCGTCGGGAAGGTGTGCGTCCATCAGGGCGAGGAGATCGTCGTATGAGATCGGGTCGTCGACTTCGATCCCGACCGCCGGCTCGAACCACGTGAGGACGGCGAAGGGCGTGCGCTGCGACGGATCGACCTCGCGGACCGTGCCGTTCCGATCGGCGCGAAAGAACCTCCCGTCGACGGCGATCATCTCGCCGTCGAGCCCGTTCAGCGTTCCCAGTCCCAGATCGCCGTGGTCGGCGAGCTCGGCGAACGTGACGTCGCCTTCGTAGGCGCCGTCGAGCAGCGCACCGATGGTCGACGCCTGAAACAGCACGTGAGGCTCGCGCTCGGCGTGCAGCTCATCCTCGCGGAGGGAGGACACGTGAAGGGCCTTGACCAGACGCTCGTCGAGCATCCGAAGAGTCTGGCACGGCAAGCCGGTGCCGCCCGTTAGGCTCGAGCCGTGGACTTCGGCGTGATGATGTTTCCGGCGGACTACGCCGTCGCCCCGGACGAGATCGCGCGAATGGCGGAGGCGCGCGGCTTCGAGTCGCTTTTCTTTCCCGAGCACACGCACATCCCGGCGGAGCGGGAGACCCCATACCCGGCGGGCGGCGAGCTTCCGCGCGAGTACTCGCACACGCACGATCCCTTTGTCGCGCTCACGGCCGCTGCGGCCGCCACGGAGCGCCTGTTGGTCGGCACCGGTATCTGCCTCGTCATCGAGCGCGATCCAATCACGACCGCCAAGGAGGTCGCATCGCTCGACCAGCTCTCCGGCGGACGGTTCCTGTTTGGCGTGGGCGCCGGCTGGAACCGCGAGGAGATGCTGAATCACGGGACGGATCCGAGTCGCCGCTTCGGGTTGATGCGCGAGCGCATCGAGGCGATGAAGGCGATCTGGAGCGAGGACGAGGCCTCCTACCACGGCCGCTACGTCGACTTCGACCGCATCTGGTCGTGGCCCAAGCCGGCGCAGCGCCCGCACCCGCCGATCATCGTGGGAGGCAACGGCGAGCGCGTCCTGGATCGCGTGATCTCCTACGGCGACGAGTGGATGCCCAACCGCATCGAGTCGGTGGAAGAGCTTCAGGCGAGGATGGAGGAGCTCGGACGCCTGGCGACCGACGCCGGACGGGAGGTGCCGAAGGTCGGCCTCTATGCCGCTCCCGCGAAAGTCCAGGAGATGGAGAGGTACGAGGCGATCGGCATCAGTCGCTACGTGCTGTTCGTACCGCCGGACCCTCGCCCCGAGGCCGAGGCGCGGCTCGACCACCTGACCGGCCTGATCGAGGAGTACCGAGCCGCGGGTTCGTGATGGATCCCGAGGAGGCCCGTGGCCTACTCGCATCCGCGCGCGTCGCCAGTCTCGCCACCTGCGACGCCGACGGTCAGCCGCACCTCGTCCCGATCACCTTCGCCCTCGACCGTGACGTGATCCTGACCGCGGTGGATCACAAGCCCAAGCGGACGACGAACCTCCGCCGCCTTCGAAACATCGCCGCCAATCCGCGTGTCGCCGTGCTCGCCGACCACTACGAGGACGACTGGTCGCGCCTTTGGTGGGTGCGGGCGGACGGCACGGCGACCGTCGTTGAGCCCGAGACACCGGAGCACGTCGATGCGGTGGCGCGGTTGGCCGAGCGCTACGAGCAATACCGCCAGCGGCCGCCGGACGGCCCAGCGATCGCGATCACCGTTTCGCGCTGGAGCGGCTGGCGCGCGACCCCTCCCGCATAGCCGAGCGGCCGACGGAACCCGACCCCTTCGACTTGCCCTGACGCCGGCTGCGCTTTTTCGGCCGCAGCTCCTCCAGGGACTCGCCGAGCCAATCGATCATCTTCCACAGATCGGGCATCTGGTCGCGGTCGGCGACGAGGCCGAAGTCGAGGTGGCCGCAGTAGCTCATGACGGTGATGTTCAGGCCCATCCCGTCGGTGATCACCGACACCGGATAGTTCGCGTCCAGCCGCGCGCCGGCGCAATACAGCGGGACCTGTGGCCCCGGCACGTTGGAGATCACGAGATTCCATGTCGGCCGGCCCGGCGAGCTCGTACTGAGCGCGAAGGTCGCGCGCGCCGCGCGCGCGAAGACGGCCGGCGGGATGAAGTGGTTTGCGTCCTGGAGCAACTCGGCGGGCAGCGCGCGGTGGCGCTCCTTCATCACCGCCAGCGCCTCGTGCGTCTTTCGCAGGCGAAGGATCGGGTCCGGCAGGTTCGTGTAGATGGGCGCGCTCATGAGCATGATCCGGTTGCCATAGGTGCCGGCCTGCTCGCTCGTCCTCACCGAGACCGGGATCTGTGCGATCAGCGGGTCGGTCGGCAGCTCCCCGTGCTCGATCAGCCAGCGGCGCACCGCACCGGTCGCGATCGTTACCACGACGTCGTTCACGGTGAAGCCGTGCTCGTCCTTGACCGCCTTCACCTCGTCGAGAGAGAGCTGACCGAACGCGAAGCGCCGGTGAGCCGAGATGCGCCGATTGAACGAGGTTTTCGGAGCCCGTAACTCCTGGCGCCCGGGACGCGTCCCGTCACCGCCGATGGCTCGCTGCACCCGGTCGGCGACCCGCGACACGACGCCCGTGCCCGGGAGCGTGCCGAACGGCGTCTCGGTCAGGTTGGGAAGCGTGCGGGGCATCGAGCGCAGCATGCGGACCGGGTAGCGCGGGATCCCGGCAATTCCCCTGGCGAGCATCTCGAGCTCGCTCGGCTCGCGCTCGGTGCGCGGTGGCCTGCTGTCCTCCAGCTCGCGACCCTCGGGCTGGAGATCGAAGAGGACCGCCATGATCTCCGCTCCCGAGAGCCCGTCGATCAGCGCGTGATGCACCTTGGTGAGCATCCCAACGCCGCCGCCCTCGAGGCCGTGAATGAGGTAGAGCTCCCAAAGCGGCCGCGAGCGGTCGAGTGGCCTGGCGATGAGGCGGGCGACCTGCTCGGCGAGCTTTGCGTCGGTCCCCGGTGGCGGCAGCGCGAGGTCGCGGACGTGGAAGTCCATGTCGAAGTCCGGGTCCTCGATCCAGTACGGGTAGTCGAGTCCCAGCGGAACCTCGGTCAGCCGCCAATGAAGCGGCGGCAGAAGCGGTAGGCGCTCGGCCATGAGCTCGCAGATGTCGTCGAGCTCCAGCTTGCCGCCGGCGCGCTCGGAGTCGTCCAGGATCGCCAGCGCCCCCACGTGGCCGCTCTGCCGCGGTGTCTCGAGCGCGAGGAACTGGGCGTCGAGGCTGGTCAGCTGCCGCATCGTCTCTCCTCCGCTAGGTCTCGTACCCCATCACACTCGTCGTCAAGCCGGCGCCCGGACGAGCGTCTCGGGACCGATCTCCGACACCGACCGGCATCCCGCAAGCCCCATCGTCAGGTCGAAGTCGGCGATGAAGTTGCGGATCACCTCGCGCACACCTGCCTCGCCCCCGATGGCGAGACCCCACAGGTACGGCCGGCCGATGCACACTGCGCTGGCGCCGAGCGCGAGCGCCTTGAACATGTCCGCGCCGCCGCGCACGCCGCTGTCCAGTAATACCGGGACGCGGCCGTCCACGGCCTCGACCACGTCGGGGAGCGCGTCGATCGTCGCGATCGCGCCGTCAACCTGCCGGCCGCCGTGATTCGAGACCAGGATTCCGTCCATGCCGGCGTCCAGCGCGCGCCTTGCGTCGTCAGGGTGGAGGATGCCCTTGAGCACGATGGGCAGCCTGGTGCGCTCGCGAAGGAACGGCAGGTCGTCCCAGGTGAGCGACGGTCGCGAGTAGATCTCGACGAAGCGCTCCACGGCTCGTCGCGCCATTCCCGACCGGAGCGCCGGCCAGAAGCGATCCGGGTAGCGGCGGACGACCTGGATGAGAGTCCCGAGCGCTGCGAGGTTCGGCCGCGGGGTGGGGGCATTTCGCTCGCCCTGCGAGTCGGCGATCAGGCGCTGGAAGATCGGGTCGCTCGTGTACTGGGCGATCCCCTTTCCGCGCAGGAACGGGAGGTAGCCCATCGCCAGGTCGCGTGATCGCCATCCGACCATCGTGGTGTCGAGCGTGACCACGATCGCCTCACAGCCGCACGCCTCTGCCCGGCTCACGAGGCTCTCGACGAGCTCGTCCGACGTGCTCCAGTAGAGCTGAAACCAGCGTGGGCCATCACCCATTGCCTCCGCGCAGGCCTCCATTGGCACCGAGGCCTGGTTGGAGAAGATCATCGGCACGCCCTCGGCCCCGGCAGCTCGCGCCGCGGCGGCGTCGGCGTCGCGATGCGCCATCTCCAGTACGCCCACCGGCGAGAGCATCAAGGGCGCCGGAATCCGACGACCGAAGACCTCCGTGCCGAGGTCGCGGTGGGCGACGTCCCGAAGCATCCGGGGCACGATCCGCCAGCGTCC
>JBJMKM010000019.1:0-15244 GCA_045805825.1 Solirubrobacterales bacterium | reverse complement strand
CATGTCCGGTGAGACAGTCGAGTCATCCATGGAGACCGCGGAGGAGGCGACGCTGGACCAGCGTGAGGCGCCGTACCTGGATGCCATCGTCGCCTATGCGAATCGCGATCCGGGGCGCTTTCACGTGCCGGGACACAAGGGCGGCGAGGGCGCGGACCCCAACCTGGTCACCGCCCTGGGCAAGGCGGCGTTCGAGCACGACATCCCGGCGGGGATCGAGGGCGTCGACGTGGGCCAGGACTCTCCGTTCCAGCGCGCGCAGCGACTGGCAGCCGAGGCGTGGGGCGCGCGACGCAGCTGGTTCTTGATCAGCGGCGCCTCGCAGGGAAACCACGCCGCGTGCCTCGCCCTGCGCCACGCCGGACGCAAGGTCGTGGCCCAGCGAAACGTGCACTCCAGCACTGTCGACGGCATCGTCCTGGCGGGATTGGAGCCGGCTTTCCTCGCCCCGGAGCTAGACCCGGAGCTGGGCATCGCCCACTGTCTCACTCCGGACTCGCTCGCGCGGGCGCTCGACGGCAGTCCTGACGCGGTCGCGGCGCTGACCGTCTCACCGACCTACTTCGGGGCGGTCGCGGACGTGAGGGCGCTCGCCGAGGTCGCCCACGAGCGCGGTGTCCCCCTGGTCGTCGACGAGGCGTGGGGCGCCCATCTACGGTTCTCCGACGAGCTGCCCGAGAGCGCGCTGGAGTGCGGCGCGGATCTGGTCCTCTCCTCCGTCCACAAACTGTTCGGCAGCCTGACCCAGTCCGCGATCCTCCACCTCGGCCGTGACGAGCTGATCGATGCCGACGTCGTTGACCGCTGCGTCACGCTCACCGAATCGACAAGCCCCAGCGCGCTGCTTACGGCGTCTCTCGACGCCGCCCGCCGCCAGGCCTCCGTTCGCGGCGCGAAGCTCTTGGCCGAGACCGTCGCCGGGGTCGAGCAGGCGCGCGAGGCGATCCGCGGTATTCCGGGCCTCGACGTCCTGGACGAGCGCCTAATCGGGCGACCGGGGGTCCACGACTGGGACCCGCTGCGGCTCGCAGTGGACGTTCGCGGCACCGGGAGCACCGGCATCCGCATCGCGAAGCTCATGCGGGAGCTGGACGACGTGAACCTCGAGCTGGAGTCCGAGAACGTGATCGTCGCCGTGTTCGGCGCCGGCGAGAATGCGGCCGAGAGCGCAACGCGCCTCGTGAGCGCGCTTCGCCACGCTGTCGAGACCCTCGGGGCCGACGACGAGCCGCCCAAGCGGCCGTTCACGCCGCCGCCGCCGTGGGGCTCGCTCGAGCTTCCGCCGCGCGAGGCTTTCTTCGGCCCCCAGGAGGTCATCCCGTTCTCCGAGGCGGTCGGGAGGATCGCCGCGGAATCGCTGGCCGCCTATCCGCCCGGGATCCCGAACGTCCTCCCCGGCGAGCGGCTGACGCAGGAGACCGTCGACTACATCAACGAGGTCGTTGAGCACGGCGGCTGGGTCCGCGGCGCGGTGGACCGCTCGCTCAAGACGATCCGGGTGGTCAGATGAGCGACCAGTCCTGGGGGGTCGATTCCGAGTACGGGCGCCTCACCGACGTCCTCGTCTGCCCTCCGGACAACTTCAGATGGCTTGCGACCAGCGCGATCAGCCGCGCGACGCTCGAGAGTGGGCGGCAGTTCGATCGCGACGTTTCGCGCGCCGAGCACGGTGAGCTCGTCGCCGCGTACGAGCACGCGGGAGTCACCGTGCACCGTCTCGAACCCGACCCGGCGCTCCCGTACCAGGTCTTCGCGCGCGACTCGAGCGTGATGACGCCGTGGGGCGCGTACATCACCCAGCTCAAGCAGTGGTGGCGGCGCGGCGAGTACGCGCCCGCGATCCGCTTCTACCAGGACAGCGGGATCCCGATCTGGCGCATGGCGACGGCCGGCGCGATCGAGGGGGGCGACGTGATGATCGTGGAGCCGGGAAGCGTGGTGATCGGGAATGGCGAGGAGCGCACGGAGGTGACGGCCGCACGCCAGCTCGCCGAGTGGTTCGAGGCCGAGGGCTGGGAGGCGCGGGTTGAGCCGATTCCCGGCGTCTTCGTCCACATCGACGTCCTCATGGCGGTGGTGGGGCCGAAGCTGGCGGCCGTGTGCACGGACCTCGTCTCGGGCGGGCTCGTGCGTTGGCTGAAAGGCAAGGGCTTCGAGATCCTCGAGGTGCCGCCCGAGGACGCGTTCGCGCTGGGCGTCAACGCGATCTCGCTGGGCGACGACCGGGTGCTGACCGGCGCCGCGGCACGGTCCCTCAACGAGCAGATGAAGGCGCACGGCCTTGAGCTGTTCGCCCCCGACCTCGAGATGTTCACGCTCGGCGGGGGCGGCGCGCACTGCCTCGGTCAGGCGATCAGACGCGACCCTGCATGACGGCGGGACCGGCGATCGACGCCGGACGGGTCGTCGCCGACCTGCGGGAGCTTCACGCGCGGACGGGCGGTCCCGATGGCGCACAGCGGCTCTGCTGGACCGAGACGTGGCGCCAGGCGCAGGCCATGCTGACCGAGCTTCTCGCGGAGATCGGCGTCGAGCCCGAGCGGGACGCCGCCGGAAACGTCTGGGCTCTTCTCGAGGGAGGGCGTAGCCCTGCGCTTGCTCTGGGCTCCCATCTGGACTCGGTTCCGGACGGCGGCTGGCTCGACGGGGCGCTGGGGGTGATGGCGGCGCTTGGGGTGCTTCGCGCCTGGGCGACGGCCGGAGCACGCCCGCCGCGCTCGCTCGCGCTGGTGAACTGGGCCGATGAGGAGGGCGCGCGGTTCGGCCGCAGCCTGTTCGGCAGCTCGGCGTTCTCGGGGACCCTCGACCCCGCCCAGGTGCGATCTCTGACGGACTCAGAGGGAAATTCGATCGGCGACGTCCTGGCCGAGAACGAGGTCAGCCTCGATCGCGTCCTCGACGCGACGGCCGGACAGGGCCGAATCGCCGCCTATCTCGAGCTCCACATCGAGCAGGGGCCGGTGCTGGAGGCGGAGGGAGTCCAGACAGCCGCCGTGAGCGGCTGCGCTGGAGTGGAGCGCCATCGGTTTTGCTTCCGGGGCCAGGCCTCCCACGCCGGCACCACGCCGATGGACCACCGGCGCGATGCGGGGCTCACGGCGGCTCAGGTGGCCCTCCGAGTGGAGGAGATCGGCCGCGACCACGGCGGCGTCGCCACGACGGGATCGATCGCGCTGCATCCCGGCATCCCGACCGCGGTGGCAGGGGAGGCGGAGCTCCTGGTCGACTTGCGGCATCCAGACGCGGGCGAGCTGGCGGCGATGCTCGCCGAGGCGCGTGATGCGGCCGACCGGGCGGCCTCGGAGCGCGGGTGCGAGTTCGATTCGGAGCACGTGTGGTCGATCGAGCCGATCCCGTTCGCCGACGAGCTGGTGGCGATGGCGCGCGACGCCAGCCGGGAGGTCTCCGGCTCGGAACGCGTCCTCGCGAGCGGCGCGCTCCACGACGCTGCCGAGGCCGCCCGCATCGTGCCGGCGGCGATGGTCTTCTGCCCCTCGATCGCGGGCATCAGCCACGCGAAGGAGGAGAACACAGCGGAGGCCGATCTCGTCGCCGGAATCGAGGCCTTCGGCGTCCTCGCGAACCGCGTTCTCGCACGATCGGCATGAACCGTCAGGTATTCGGCACGATGTGCATCTCACTCACGGTGGCCGGCTTAGCGCTTGCGAGTTCGGGCTGCGGGTCCCATGTAGGCACGAGCCTCCCTGCGATCCCGAACAGCACCGTGCTGCTCAATGCCGAGATCCAGTCGAACATCGATGACAGCTGGGGCCGCTACGTGACCCTGATCGGCAACGACTCGACGACCGGCCGGGCGCTTAGCAACCGGATCCGCGACGTTCTAGACGACGATGGGTGGGATACGCGAAAGGTGCGGCACCCGGCAGGGTCGTGCGAGGCAGTGAAGTCCGGCGAGACCGACATCAACTTCGGCCCGGCAACATCAAAGATGCGTTACTTCGTTCCGTCTACGGTCAAGAATGCCGTCCCGTCCAGACCGCGCGCCGAACAGCAGGCGGTATTCGTGGCGATCAGGTAATTGCTCCTCTAGCTGCGCGCGAACTGGCCGTGGAAGCCGAACGGGATGTGGTGTGGGACCTCTGCCCTCGCCAGCTCATCGAGTGAGGCTGCGTCCAGGACGAGCAGGAACGAGTTGCCCTTGCGCGCGTCGAACACGATCGACAGCAGGACTCCATCGTCCTCGCCTTCCGCGTGCGGAGTGGCCGCGAAGACCGGCTCCCCCGGATAGCAACCGTCCTCGAGCCAGGTCGCCGAGGTGCGCTCGGCCACGTCGGCCTTGACGATCCGGTCGAACCAGCCGCCGTCGCTGCCCACGCCCCAGGCGTACCGGTATGGGCGCTCGTTGCAGCGTCCATAGTTGATTCGGGGTAGCTCCATCGGCTCGTCGATCAGGCGCTCGGTCGCGACCCGGCCGCCGTTCGTCGGGATTCGGAAGCGCTCCAGACTGGCCTGCGCGACCGGCTTTCCAGCGCGCAGGCGCTCGAGATAGAGGTCCTGCACGATGTCGGCATCGTCGAAAGTGCAGATGTCGGCGACGACGTCATCGCCGTCCTCGTAGGAGTTGACGAAGTGAAAGCCGAACCGGGCGTCCGCCTCGAACGGCCCGCGGCTCTCGCCGCTCGAGCGGTCGAACAGGTGAAGCCGGGTGCCGAGCTCGGGCCGCCACCGGAAGTTCTCGATGTAGGGGCGGCCGCTCAGCGCGAGCGAGGGCGGGTTGACGACGAACGGGAACTCCGCCAGAACGATCCAGCGCTCGGTGAGCCCGAAAGAATGCATGTACGCAGGACGCCGCACGGGCTTGCTTGCGATGACCTCCGGCTTGGGGGCGTCCGGTCTCAGGAGGAAGAACCGGTAGCTCGAGCGCGGGCCGAGCTTGGCGGCGTAGTTCAGCATCCCCCCGGTCGCACGGTCCAGGTGGGGATGCGCAGTGGTCAGAATGCCGGGCACGTCGTAGGCGACTCCGGCGGCAGCGAGCGTGTCCGCGTCGAACTGCACCGGGATCGACGTCTCCGTCATCGCGATGAAGCGCTCGCCCAGCTTCACGAGGTTGACGTTCGCGTTGTCGGTGACCTTCGGCGAGAACATCGCCGACACCCGCTGGTACAGCGAGCGGCACGGATCGGTCGCGAACTCGGAGTAGGTGATCTCGCCCGTTTCGTTTGCGGCGCGATAGGCCCTGCTCTCGAGGAAGCGATTGGCGTAGGAGACCTCACCACCGGCAAACGAGAACCGGTGGAGCATGGCCAGCCCGTCGAACCAGTGGTTCATGGTGCTCGCGCCCACTTCCCACTTCGCCGGCCCCGTCCGGATCAGCGAGCCCCGCAGCCACCGCGGAAGCTCGCCGGTCACGGGAAGGCCTTCGATGCGCGTCTCGTTCTCGAGCGAGTCGAAGCCGTGCCGCGGGGTCGTCTCGGTTGTGGTGGTGTCCACAACGGTTGTCATCATGCCTCCTGAATCGTTCGGTTCGAACCGTGCGAGACGGACTGTATCATGGGCCGCATGGCACAGCGGCGCCTCACCGATACCTCATACGCCGTCCTCGGGCTCCTCGACCAGTGGGGCCCGGCCACGCCGTATCAGCTGAAACAGGTAGCGCAGGTGAGCATCTTCCACTTCTGGTCGATCCCCCACACGCAGATCTACACAGAGTGCGCGCGCTTGGCCGACGCCGGCCTGCTGAGGGAGCGACGCGAGGAGGGCGGGCGCAGGCGGCGCATCTTCGAGCTGTCAGCGGCGGGCCGGGGGGCGCTCGAAGACTGGCGTGCCGACCTGGACGTCGACCTCTACGAGCTGCGCGATCCCGGGTTGCTCAAGCTCTTCTGCGGCGCTGATCCGGCAGCGCTCGCCCAAGCTCAGCTGGAACGGCACGAGCAGCGGCTGGCCGCCTACGAGGCGATGCAGGACGACGACGGCGACGTGCCCACCGGGATGAGGCTCGCGCTGGAATCCGGAATCGGACACGAGCGCGAGTACGTCCGATTTTGGTCGCGGGTGCTGAAGGAGTCCGGGAAGCCGGCGCGCCGCGAGAAGGTCAGCGGCTGATCTCGCCGCGGGCGATCGTCGACGCGACGAGCGGGACCCCCGGCCGGTAGACCAGGTCGGCATAGCTCGCCGCGTCCAGGACGATCGCGTTCGCGCGCGCTCCGGGCGCCAGGTGGCCGACGTCGTCACGGCGCAGCGCCTTCGCGCCGCCCCTCGTTGCGGCCACGACCGCCTCCTCCATCGTCATGTGCAGGTCACGCACCGCCAGGGCGATGCAGAAGCTCATCGAAGTCGTGTTGCTGGAGCCGGGGTTGGTGTTGCTCGCAATCGCGACGCTGACGCCGGCGTCGATCGCGCGTCGCGCGTCGGGGTAGGGCTGGCGCGTCGAGAAGTCCGTGGCGGGTAGGAACGTGGCCACTGTCTCGCTCGCAGCGAGAGCCTCAATGTCCGCGTCGTCGAGGTACGTGCAGTGGTCCACTGACGCGGCGCCGAGCTCGACGGCTAGCTGGACGCCGGGACCGGGCCCAAGCTGGTTGCCGTGAACCCTCAGGGCGAGTCCGGCGCTCCGCCCTGCCTCCAGAACCGCGCGCGACTGCTCGGCGTCGAACGCGCCCCGCTCGCAGAAGACGTCGATCCACTTCGCGTGCGGCGCACAGGCCTCGAGCATCTCGCCGCACACGAGCTGGACATAGTCGTTGGGCCGCCCCTCATACTCGACCGGCACGACGTGAGCGCCCATGAAGGTCACGTCGTCGGTGAATCCGGCCGCGATCTCGCAGAGGCGCCGCTCCGATTCGACGTCCAGACCGTATCCGGACTTGATCTCGAGATGGGTGATTCCCGCGCGGCGCCCTTCTGCATGGCGCCGGGCCGTCAGGGTGCGGAGCTCTTCGTCGCTCGCTTCGCGCGTGGCCTCGGTGGTGACGCGGATCCCTCCGGCCTCGTATGGGCGGCCGGACATGCGAGCCGCGAACTCATCCGCTCGGTCCCCGGCGAACGCGAGGTGCGTATGGCTGTCCACGAAGCCCGGGATCACGCATCGCCCGCCGGCATCGAGCTGCTCGTCGCCGGCGGCGCCGGCGCGCTCGACGGCGGCGATCTGATGTCGCTCGATGACGAGGGCGGCGTCGCGCACGATCCCGAGCTCTCCCTCGCCCAGCTCGGGGGCGTTCGTGACGAGCAGGCCGATGTTGTCGACGACGAGCGTGCTCACGCCCAGGCTCCCCGGATTGCCTCGTCGAGCGCGGCCGGCACGTCCATCGCGAGGTGCGCGCCGGCGCGGACGATCTCACGTCCCCCGACGACGACCCTTCGCACGTCCGCCGCCGTGGCCGCGAAGACCAACGACTCTGTGGCGCTCGCGGGGCCGGTGCCCGCGAGCCGCGGAGTGTCCAGCGAAAGGGTCACGAGATCCGCGAGAGCCCCCGGAGCGATCCGCCCGCCCTCCGGCCAGCCGAGGCACGCGTGGCCGCTCTCGGTCGCTGCACGCAGCAATGCCGCAGCGGGGTTGCGCCCACGCTCGCCGCTGGCGAGCCGTTCGTCGAGCTCCACGGCCCGAGCCTCCTCGAAGAGGTCGATCACGGCGTGGGAATCGGAGCCGAAGGCGAGGTCGATTCCCGCCTCGCGAAGCCGCTCGGCCCCGGCGATCCCGTCCGCGAGATCGCGCTCGGTGGTCGGGCACACGCAGCACGTCGCATGGGCGAGGCCCAGGAGGCGAATGTCGGGGTCGGTCAGGTGTGTGCCGTGAACGGCGGTGAAGCGCTCGCCCAGCGCATCGGCCTCTGAGAGGACGGTCGTCGGGGTCGCTCCGTACGCCCTGCGCGAGGCCTCGTTCTCGGCCGGCTGCTCGGACACGTGAGCGTGGAGCGGCGCTCCCCGCGCGCCGGCCCAGTTCGCCACGGTGGTGGCGGACTCCGGGTCCACTGCCCGGACGCTGTGGATCGCCGCGCCGATGCGAGCGCCGTCGCCGCCGTCGACCTCGGAAACGCGCTCGGCCCAGGTGTCGGCATCGCCGTCGCCGAACCGCCGCTGAGCTCCGGCGAGGTCCTCTCCGATGCCGCCGTGCAGATAACAGGCGTCCAGCAGGGTGACGCGGATACCGGCCTCGAGCGCAGCCTGGATCAGTGCCCGGCCCATCGCGTTTGGATCGTCGTAAGGGGCGCCGTCGGGTCCGTGGTGCAGGTAGTGAAACTCGCCGACGCAGGTGATCCCGGCGAGCGCCATCTCCCCGTAGGTGGCGCGGGCGAGAGGCAGATAGAGGTCGGGGTCGAGCCGCGACGCCAGGCCGTACATCGCCTCGCGCCAGGTCCAGAAGTCGCCACGACCCGCCTGGCTCCGGCCCCGCAGGGCCCGCTGAAAGGCGTGCGAGTGGGCGTTGGCGAGACCCGGGATGGTGATCCCGGCGAGGGGCGTCGCCCCGGGAGGCGACGCCGGGATTCCAGCCTCGACGCTTGCGATCCGCTCCCCCTCGACCTCGATCGCCACCCCCTCGGCGGCCGACTCGTCTCCGAGCCACGCGAGCTCGCACCAGAACATCTCGCTCATGACCCGTAGCGCTCGACGATCGCCCGCGCGCGCTCCTCGAACTCAGCCCGTTGGTAGAGCTCGTACTCCTCCCAGGTCGCGAGCGTCCGCGGGTCGGCGCGGTCGATGAACAGCACGCCGTCCAAGTGGTCGACCTCGTGCTGGAACGTGCCGGCGGTGAGCCCGCTTATGAGCTCCTCGTGCTCGGCTCCTTTGCGGTCGAGGTAGCGCACTCGGATCGTTCCGTGGCGCTCCAGATAACCGCGCAGGCCTGGGACCGAGAGGCAGCCCTCGTTGATCTCGATGACGTCGTCGCCCGCGGGCTCGATCGCCGGGTTGACCATGACGGTGAGCGGGATGGGCGGCTTGTAGGGGTAGCGGGGGTTCGTCCCCTCCACCTCGGCGACCGCGATCCGCAGCGTCTCGCCGACCTGGTTGGCGGCAAGTCCCGCGCCGTTGGCCGCGCGCTTGGTCTCGACGAGGTCGTCGATCAGCTGCTGGACCTCCTGGGAGCGGAGCTCTTCAGCAGTCACCTCCCGCGCTCGCTTGCGGAGCACCGGATCGCCGATGGAAACGATGTCGCGGACGCTCACGGGGCCGACGCTACAGCGTGCGTGGGCGAACCGCTGTCCGGATGGGGCCAGCCTATTTCGGTCGGTCTGAGGAAGTCAACCGCTCCGCCCGTCCTCCCGCATGGGGATCCGTACGCCCCGGCGTTTGGCCACTGCGATCGCGCGGTCATAGCCCGCATCGGCGTGGCGCATGACGCCGGTGCCCGGGTCGGCGGTGAGCACCCGCTCGAGCTTTTGGGCCGCAAGGTCAGTGCCGTCGGCGACGCACACCATGCCGGCGTGGATGGAACGGCCGATCCCGACCCCACCGCCGTGGTGGATGCTGACCCATGAGGCGCCGGACGCCGTGTTGACGAGCGCGTTCAGAAGCGGCCAGTCGGCGATCGCGTCGGACCCGTCCTCCATCCGCTCCGTTTCGCGATACGGGGATGCGACCGATCCGGAGTCCAGGTGGTCGCGGCCGATCACGATCGGCGCCTTGAGCTCACCCGAGCGGACCATCTCGTTGAAGCGAAGGCCAAGCCGCGCCCGCTCGCCGTACCCGGCCCAGCAGATCCGCGCCGGCAGGCCCTGGA
The DNA here is from genome assembly GCA_045805825.1 of Solirubrobacterales bacterium. Taxonomy (GTDB): domain Bacteria; phylum Actinomycetota; class Thermoleophilia; order Solirubrobacterales; family 70-9; genus AC-56. Next base: position 5,571 of record JBJMKM010000019.1, on the reverse strand, counting down.
AGGCGATCCGCTCCCCGGCCAACCGGATCCATCGCGCCAGCGCCGGATCGTCCGGGATCTCCTGGAGGACCGCCTCGTCGGTCGCCGCGATGTCCGCCGGATCGCCCGAGAGCGCCACCCAGCGGAATGGGCCCTTGCCGTCGCAGAACAAGGGCCGGACGTAGGCGGGCACGAAGCCCTGATATGCGAAGGCGCGCTCGAACCCACCCAGCTGGGCCTCGGCCCGCAGGCTGTTTCCGTAGTCGAAGACCTCGGCGCCGTCGTCCAAAAAGCCGACCATCGCCGCGCAATGGGCGGCGCAGGCCGCACGAGCGCGGCGCACGTACTCCTCGGGGTCTGACTCACGGAGCTCGTTCGCCTGCTCCAGGCTCATCAGGTTCGGCACGTAGCCGTTCAGCGGGTCGTGCGCGCTCGTCTGGTCGGTGACGATGTCGGCCTCGAACCCCATGCGCCGCAGCTCGGGCAACACGTCGGCGGCGTTGGCGCACAGCCCGATGCTCAGCGGGCGCCGCTCGTCCTTGGCGGCCTGGCAGCGGTTGACGGCCTGCTCGAGGTCGCCGGCCTGCTCGTCGAGGTAGCGGGTCTCGATGCGGCGCCGGATCCGCTCGGGATCGACCTCGACGCAGAGCGCGACGCCGCCGTTCATCGTGATCGCAAGTGGCTGCGCGCCGCCCATGCCCCCGAGCCCGGCCGTGACGGTGATCGTGCCGGCGAGGGACGCATCGAAGCGGCGGCGGGCGATCTCGGCGAAGCACTCGTACGTCCCCTGCACGATCCCCTGGCTGCCGATGTAGATCCAGGAGCCCGCCGTCATCTGGCCGTACATCGTCAGACCCAGATCCTCAAGTCGGCGGAACTCCTCCCAGTTGGCCCAGTCGGGGACGAGATTCGAATTCGCGATGAGGACCCGCGGCGCCCACTCGTGCGTGCGGAACACGCCGACCGGCTTGCCCGACTGGACCAGCAGCGTCTCGTCGTCGCCGAGGCCCTGCAGCGTGCGGACGATCGCATCGAAGGCATCCCAGGATCGGGCCGCGCGGCCGGTGCCGCCGTAGACGACGAGATCGTCCGGCCGCTCGGCCACCTCGGGATCGAGGTTGTTCATCAACATCCGCATCGGCGCCTCCTGCTGCCAGCCGCGGCACGACAGATCGGTCCCGTGGGGAGCGCAAACAGTGCGAGGCCCACTCATCGAAGCGCTCCCGCGGCCCGCTGGGCGGCATCGAGGATCCGGCCCGAGCGGACGAGCCCCTTCGCGGTCTCGAGCTCGGGCGCGAGCCAGCGGTCGGGGCCGAAGCCGGGCACTTGCTCTCGGACGGCGGCGAGGGCGGCGGCCGTACCCGCGGCGGGCTCCAGCGGCGCGCGCAGCTCGAGCCCCCGGGCCGCGGCGACGAGCTCCACTGCGAGGATGCCGGTGAGGTTGTCGAGGGCAGTGCGCAGCTTGCGCGCCGCGCTCCAGCCCATTGAGACGTGGTCCTCCTGCATGGCGCTCGTCGGCAGTGAGTCCACGGAGGCCGGTGCGGCCAGCCGGCGGTTCTCGGCGACCATCGCCGCCTGGGTGTACTGAGCGATCATCAAGCCGGACCCGACGCCCGGATCGTCGGCGAGGAACGGCGGCAAGCCCTGCGAGCGGCTCGCGTCGAGGAGCCGATCCGTGCGGCGCTCGGCGATCGCGCCCACCTCGGCCGCGGCGATCGCCAAAAAGTCGCACGCGAGTCCCACCGGCGATCCGTGGAAGTTGCCGCACGACTCAACCCGGCCGTCCGGAAGGATCATCGGGTTGTCGATTGCCGCCGCAAGCTCCGCGTGAGCCGCGCGCCGAGCGTCTTGCAAAACGTCGCGAGCGGCGCCGTTGACCTGTGGCGCGCAGCGAAGCGAGTAGGCGTCCTGCACTCGCGGATCGTCGTAGCGGTGCGAGGCGACGACGGCCGAGCCCTCGAGCAGCCGGTGCATGTTCGCCGCACTTGCGGCCTGCCCGGGGTGAGGCCTCAGGGCAATCAGGTCGGCCGCGAAGGCCCGGTCCGTGCCGAGCAACGCCTCGACGGACATCGCGGCCGTGAGGTCAGCAACTCGCAACAGACGCTCGAGGTCCTCGATCGCCAGGGCAAGCATCCCGAGGATCCCATCCGTCCCGTTGATCAGCGCGAGCCCCTCCTTCGCCCGCAGCGCCATCGGCTCGAGTCCCGCTGCCCCGAGCGCATCGGCCGCGGCCTGCCGGGCGCCATCGGTGCCGAAGACCTCGCCCTCGCCCATGAGCGCGAGCGCGCAATGTGCGAGCGGCGCCAGATCGCCGCTGGCTCCCAGCGACCCGTGCTCAGGAACGACCGGGGTGATGCCCGCGTTCAACATCGCGACGATCGCGTGGGCAACCGCCGGCCGGGCTCCGGAGTACCCCATCGCCAGGGAACGCGCCCGAAGCACCATCATCGCCCGGACGACCTCTCGCTCGACCGGCGGCCCCATCCCGGCCGCATGCGAGCGAATCAGCGACTGCTGTAGCTCGACGCGCCGGTCCGTTGGAATCTGCGTCGTGGCGAGCGACCCGAAACCGGTCGAGACCCCGTAAACCGCCTCATCGGAGTCCGCGAGCCCATCGACGATCGCGGCGCTCGCGGCCATCGCGTCGATCGCATCCCCGGTGAGAGTGACATCGATCCCGTCGCGGGCAACGGCGACGACGTCGCGCACGCCGAGCCCGCGATTGCCGATCTCCACCATCGTCGCCCATTACACACCCCGCGGCCCAAGGACGTCATGAGCCGGGTGAATGGTCTTCAGAATGTTTGACGTCTCATTGCCGCATACCGGCCATAAGGCGCTCCAGCTCCTCTTGGACCGTCGATGAGGTGCGACCCCGCGACGGGCGGAGCCCCTATGCGGTGACAGCTGAGAGCGGCGACAAGCTCCTGAAGAGGGGCGCCGAGTGTCGCCGAGCTTCCGTTTTAGGCAGGCCCCTCGCCCGACTCAATACCCTCTCGCGCCGTGAGCGCCTACAACGCCATCGCCGACCTCGAGATCACGGTCGACTCCTATGAGCTGGAGAACAATGACCACGAGTACTCGCCGGAGTTCACCCGCGGGTCGACGATCGTCCACTTGCGTGGAGGTGGTGAGGAGGGCATCGGCGAGGACGTCATCTACGACGTGCTCGACCACATCGCCCACCGCGACGCCGGGCCGGTCCACGATCTGACGGGCCCGAAGAGGCTCGGCGAGCTGTGCGAGCTCCTCGGCAAGCTCGACCTGTTTCCCGGTGCACCGCCGGTTCGCGACGAGACGTCGCGCCTGTACCGCCGGTGGGCATACGAGAGCGCCGCGCTCGACCTCGCATTGCGCCAGGCCGGCAAGCCGCTTCGGGAGGTGGTCGGCCACGACCCGCGGCCGGTCAACTTCGTCTGCTCCACCCGGCTCACGGTCTTCGGCGAGGAGCCGCGGCGATCCAGCACCGACGCCATCCGGCGGCGGCTCGACAAGTATCCGACGCTGCGCTTCAAGCTCGACCCCGAGAACGACTGGGACGAGGCGCTGATCGCCGAGATCAAAGAGCTCGCGCCGGTGGACATCCTCGATCTGAAGGGCCTCTACCGCGGGACGCCCGTGGACGTCGAGACCGACCCGGTGCTCTACCGCGCCGTCGCCGAGGCCTTCCCGGACGCCTATCTGGAGGACCCGGACCTGAATGACGAGACGCGGCAGGTGCTCGAGCCGCACATGGACCGCGTGACCTGGGACGCGCCTCTTCACTCGGTGGCCGACATCCAAAATCTCGATCACAAGCCGCGGGCCATCAACTCGAAGCCCTCGCGCTTCGGGTCGCTCAAGGAGCTGACGTCCGTCTATGAGTTCTGCGAGCGCGAGGGGATAAGGGTCTATGGCGGCGGCCAGGGGGAGCAAGGCGTCGGCCGCGAGCAGATCCAATACCTGGCCTCGCTATTCCATCCGGACACCCCCAACGACACCGCTCCCTCCGGCTACAACGACCCGAGCGTGCCCGACGGCCTCGCCACGAGCCCGCTCGATCCCAAGCCGGCTGCCGCCGGGTTCCGCTGGGCGCAATAACCGATACCGTCGCGACGACCGCGAACTTCAAGCAGGAGGCCCGATGGCAGAGCAGTCCTTCGCCGCAGCCCTCAACGAGCAGATCGCCAACGAGTTCGGCGCCCATCAGCAGTACATCGGCGCCGCCGTCTACTACGACTCGGAGACGCTGCCGCGTCTCGCCGCCTTCTTCTACCGCCAGGCCGTCGAGGAGCGCAACCACGCGATGATGATGGTGCAGTACCTGCTCGACGCGAACGAGGAGGTGCGAATCCCGGACATCGAGTCGAAGCTGACCCGGTTCGACGACGTTGTCGCGCCGGTGCGGATGGCGCTCGACCAGGAAAAGCGCGTCACCGACGAGATCAACGCCCTCTTCAAGCTGGCCCGGGAAACGGACGACTTCCAGGCCGAGCAGTTCATGCAGTGGTTCGTCAAGGAGCAGGTCGAGGAGGTCGCGACGATGACCGACCTCCTCACCGTCGTCGAGCGCTCCTCCGACAACGCCCTGCTGGTGGAGGAGTACCTGGCCCGCGAGGGCCTCGGCGAGGAGGAAGCGGACCCAACCGCACCTCCAGCCGCCGGCGGGGCGCTCTAAGCCGCCTCCGGTCAGCGAAGGTCGTGTGTGAAGCGCCCGGGCCCGCCGGCGCCTTGATATGAAGACTCGATGGCGGCGACCCAGCAGCAGAAGGGCGAGGCATTTCGCGCCCTGCACGAGGGCGAGCCGTTCGTCATCCCCAATCCGTGGGACGCCGGTTCTGCCAAGGTGCTGGAGGGCCTGGGCTTCAGGGCGCTTGCGACGACGAGCGGCGGCTTTGCACTCACCCTCGGCAAGACGGATGGCGCACAGACGCTGCAGGAAACCGTCGCCCATGTCCGAGCGCTGAGCGAGGCAACGGACCTGCCGATCTCGGTCGACCTCGAGAACGGCTACGGCCCGGCGCCGCAGGACGCCGCGCGTGCGATCGCGGCGGTGGCGGAGGCGGGCGCCGTGGGCGGCTCGATCGAGGACTGGGACCGGGACGAAGGACGGCTCTACGAGCTCGAGGAGGCCACGGAGCGCATCGACGCGGCGGTCGATGCCGCCCGCTCGCTCGACTTCCGATTCACGCTAACCGCACGCGCGGAGAACTTCCTCCGTGGCAACCCCAACCTCGAGGACACGATCGCGCGACTACGGGCCTACGAGCAGGCCGGTGCGGATGTCATCTACGCCCCGAGACTCACTACCGCCGAGCAGATACGGGCAATCTGCGACGCGGCCTCGAAGCCGGTCAACGTGCTCGCCTTCGCGGCCCTCGGCCTCAGCTTCGCCGAGATCTCCGCTGCCGGCGCGCAGCGCGTCAGCGTCGGGGGCTGGCTCTCCTACACGGCCATGAACGCAGCCGTCGAGGTCGCGGAGCGGATCCGCGACGAGGGCGACTTCTCAGGCCTGGTCGGACGGGCCCAGATCGAGGAGTGGCAGCTCGGCTGAGGATGTCGATCGCTGGGTGGACGAGGACGGCGGTCCGATCTCGGAACGTGGCAATAGCA
>JBJMKM010000018.1:0-11053 GCA_045805825.1 Solirubrobacterales bacterium | reverse complement strand
CCGGGCATCTACAACGTCGTGGACGACGAGCCGGCGACGGTCGCCGAGTGGCTGCCGGCATACGCGGAGGCGCTCGGCGCGAGACGGCCCTGGAAGGTCCCGGGTTTCCTCGCACGCCTGCTCGGCGGCACCGCCGCGCGCATGGTGTACGGGCTGCGCGGCGCCGCCAGCGCGAAGGCGCGGCGCGAGCTTGGCTGGGAGCCGCGATATCCGAGCTGGCGCACGGGGTTCCGTGAGGCCCTGGGCTAACCAATCGCGTGTGCGTGGGGCTCGGATAGTCTGATTTCAATCAAGGCACAGCGACGAAGGAGCGGTAGATGGCTTACTCGGTCCCCGATCTTCCCTACGACTACGCCGCGCTCGAGCCGCACATCGACGAGCAGACGATGCGCGTGCACCACGACAAGCACCATCAGGCATACGTCGACAAGGCCAACGCCGCGCTCGAGGGAACGGAGTGGGCGGACAAGGACGTCGACGAGGTGCTCCGTAACCTCGACCAGCTTCCCGACGACATCCGCACCGCGGTCCGCAACAACGGCGGCGGGCACTCCAACCACAGCTTCTTCTGGCAGATCATGAGCCCGGACGGCGGCGGCGAGCCCGAGGGCGACCTGCGCTCCGCGATCGATGATGCGTTCGGATCGTTCGACTCGTTCAAGGACGAGTTCAAGACCGCCGGCGTGAATCGCTTCGGATCGGGCTGGTCGTGGCTGGTCCACGACGGCTCCGGCCTCGCCGTGGTCTCGACCGCCAACCAGGACTCGCCGATCTCCGACGGCCAGACACCGCTTCTGGGCGTCGACGTCTGGGAGCACGCCTATTACCTCAAGTACCAGAACAAGCGTCCTGACTACATCGACGCCTGGTGGAACGTCGTGAACTGGCCGGAGGTATCGAACCGCTTCGGCGCCGCCGTATAGGTTCGCCGGACTCCAAGAACCGGCGCAAAACCGAATAGTCGTTGTTACGTTGGCAGCGGGGCGACTGGATGGCTGACCAACCCAACGGGAGAAGGGGCGCTCGGCGCCGCCGGATCATTGTGGCGGCCGCTGCGGCAACGGCGGCCGCTCTCGCCTTGCCCGCCCTGGCGACAGCCCACATCGAGCGCCCGGCCTATTGGCCCGACCCGCGACCCGACCATCACGTCCGTCCGGCGGCAGGCGGCAAAGTCCCGAAGGCGCGATCGCTCACGTCGGCGTTGGATGTCTCCAGGCCCGGTCAGACTCGAGTGGTCTGCAAGCGCGATTCGATGGCCCGCGCCCAGCGCTCGATCCGCGCCGTGCGCACGCAGGGGTACGCGCTGCGGCCCACGCTGAAGCCACACAAGCTGAGTGCCGAGCGGGCGCACCGCCTCCTGGCATTGAACAAGCGGTTCGCCAGACGTTGCGCCTACCGCTCGATTCAGAAGGCCGTCTTCGACGCACGCAACAACGACTTCATCGTCGTCATGCCGGGCACCTACAGCGAGCCGCACTCACGAAAGCAGCCGACGAACGACCCGCGCTGTGCCAAGTACCTGACCGACACGGACTTCGGCGGCGGCGGCCCGGTCGGTTTGTCCTACCGCTACCAGTGGCACTGTCCGAACGACCAGGCGCTGATCAACGTCCTCGGCCGTAAGCCCGGCAAGGGCAAGCCCCCACCGCCCCAGCCCGACCGCCACGGGATTCCCGACCTGGGCCCGTGCGTCCGCTGCAACCTGCAGATCCAGGGATCTGGGCCGCGCCCGGAGGATGTCGTGATCGACTCCGGCAAGGTCTCGGCGGGCAACGGCGGCCCGAGCGGCGTGGGTTCGAAGAAGGACGTGGCGTTGAAGGCCGACAGGGCGGACGGCTTCGTCCTGAAGAACGTCACCGTCCGCCACGCGGCCGAGCACAGCGTCTACATCCTCGAGACCGACGGCTACCTCCTGGACCGCGACAAGTTCTTCTACGCGGGCGAGTACGGCGCGCTCATGTTCGCCTCCGACCACGGGCTGACGGCGAACTGCGAGGGAGTGGGGAACGGCGACTCGGCGGTGTACCCGGGTGGGGCCCCGGAGACCGGCGACGACACCGCGCCGAACGCCCCGGACAAGCGGGATACGTCGTTCTACCCCCGCGCGCGCCTGAACCAGAAGATCACGCATTGCGACCTTCACCACAACAACATGGCGACGTCGGGCACGATGGGCAACGCCGTCCACATCGTTCACAACAACGTCTACGACAACGCGGCCGGCCTCGTGACGGACTCCTTCTACGCCGGCGGTCACCCCGGGTTCCCGCAGTCGAACGCCGTGTTCGAGAAGAACAACATCTACTCGAACAACTTCGACGTCTACCACTATCCGAAGGGATATCCCGCGAGCCGCAAGGTCCACTCCGCGGTCGGGGTTCCGCTGGGTACGGGCGTCGTCATCGCGGGCGGCAACACCGACATCGTGCGCGACAACAACATCTACGACAACTGGCGCCGGGGGGCGATGCTGCTGGCGGTCCCGGACGCGATCAGCTGTCCGCCCGGCACGGACACCTGCACGCCCTCGAATCCGACTTCCACCTCATTCGACAACCGCTTCTACGACAACCGGATGGGCCGGGCCCCGAGTGGAGCCAAGAAACCGAACGGCGTCGACTTCTGGTGGGACGAGTTCCCAACCGACACCGGAAACTGCTGGTACGCCAACCGCGGCCCCGACGGCACCGACGCCAGCTGGACGGGTGATCCCCGGCGATTCGTCGCGCCCGGCCGGTCGGTTCCCGGATTCCTGCCTGAGGACTGTGGGACCAGCGTGGGAGCCGGCAACAGCGCCAAGGAGGCGATGCTGGTCTACTGCGCCGCGGCATCGATCGGCGACACGACCTGCGACTGGTACTCGAGGCCACCGCGTCCCGGCACCACCGCCGTTGCACGCGACGAGAGGCGTCAGGTCCGTGTTTCCCGAATGATCATCGCCTCCGAGCGCCTGTCGTCTCCCGCATGCGGCGTGATCGCATCCACCATCAGCTGCGCGAACTACGCCGACCGGCCGTGAGGCCCCCGGCGGCAAGCGAGACGCTTCACGGCGGCTGGCGCTCGAGGAGCCTGCCGCTCCGACGGCCAGGGCTTCGCCTTCGCGCCCCGAGCCTCAGGACGCGGTTGCTCGCCCTCGCGGTGACCGTGCTGGCGATTTCACTTGCGGCCGTGGCCGTCTGGGGGTGGACGGACTCCAGCCCGACCGCCACTCCTACGAATGCGGGGCCGGGGACGGCGTTCCTGGGGACCACGACGTGCGCCGACTGGCGTGACGCGGGTGTCCAGCGGCGCCTGGTGATCGTTCGCATGCTGGGCGTTGCGGCGACCCAGCCGGACCCCGAGAACGCCGGCGCGACATTGGCACAGGGCGAGGCGTATGGACTCTTCCAGCGCGTGTGTTCCGGCGCTGCGCCCGATTCGACGCTCCTGTATGAGAGCTACAACCGCGCCGCCTCGTTCCGCTCCGTGGGCGCCGGCTCACCCGCGATCGCGGCCGCCCGCGCCCACCCGTAGCCCGAGCGTCAAGACGTTCCCGAAAGGCGCGCCGGCCGGGTGCCAGCTCGCCCCTTAACACGAAGTCAAGAAAGCCCTTGGCCCTTCGTGCGTGAAAAGGCACCTTCCACGCACGGTTGTCCTTTGACAACGCGCTCCCTGCGGCGCAAAGCTTCCCGTGTACGTGGAGGGATCCGCGGACGGCGTGGGATGGAGAGGATCGAGAAACATTGACGAGGTCGTCAGCGGTCGGCCGGATAGCCGCCATCGTTGCCCTTGCAGTGGCCGCGGTGGCCGTTGCGCTGCTTCTCTTGCGCGGCGGCTCGAGCTATGAGATCACCGCGGAGTTCCAGAGCGCGAGCCAGCTCGTAAAGGGCTCCCAGGTAGTAGTCGCCGGCGTCCCCACCGGCACCGTCAAGGACATCGCCCTCGGAGACCACGGCCAGGCCCTGGTCACCTTCACCGTCTCCGACCCCTACGACCCCCTGAAGGAGGGAACGACGGCGACGATCCGCTCCTACTCCCTGAGCGGAATCGCAAACCGCCAGATCGAGCTCCACCTGCCGCCCGAAAGCCAGGCCGGCTCCGAGCTTCCCTCCGGCTCGACGCTGCCGGCCTCCCAGACCGTCTCCGAGGTCGACCTGGACCAGCTCTTCAACACCTTAAACGCCCGCACGATCAAGAACTTCAAGCACGTCATCGAGGGCTTTGAGCTCTCCTATGAGGGGGTCTCAAAGCAGGCCAACACGGGCTTTAAGTACCTGAACCCGTTCCTTTCCACCTCCCGCCAGGTCTTCGGCGAGCTGACCCGTGACACGCCGACCTTAGAGCACCTGATCGTCGACACCTCGCATCTGTCGGGCGCCCTCGCGGAGCGCTCCGATGACATCTCCGGGCTGATCCACAACGCCAACCTGATGATGGGCGCGATCGCAAGCCAATCCGACGCCCTAAAGGAGGCCCTGGTTCGCTTCCCCGGCTTCATGCGCCAGTCGAACACCACCTTCGTCAACCTCCGCGCCACCCTCGATGACCTCGATCCCCTGGTCAACGCCTCAAAGCCGGTCGCCGAGAAGCTCCCCGCCTTCTTTCACCAGTTCCGCCGCGCCGCCCACGGCGCCGTTCCGACGATCACCGACCTCGAGAAGACGATCCGCCGCCCCGGCTCCCAAAACGACCTCGTCGAGCTGACCCGCGACGCCGTGCCGCTCGCCTCCGCGGCGATCGGCTCCGGCTCTCCCGACTGCGGCCAAAACCCCAACACCGACTACCAAAAGGCCGCCGATTCGAACTTCACCCAGGGCGCCTTCGGGGAGTCGGTCTGCTCGCTTCGAAACGGCCTTCCCGACCTCGCCACCTTCCGCGCCTACACCCCGGAGCTGGTCGGCTGGTTCAACGACTTCGGCACCTCCGGGATCACGGACGCGAACGGGGGTATCGCCCGCATCCAGACCACCTTCAACGCCTTCAGCCCCGGCCTGCCCCACGGTCTCACCGATCCCACCTCCCCGATCGTCGACATCGCCGGCCTAGGCGGCACCAACAAGCGCTCCCGCTGCCCCGGCACCAACGAGCGCGACCCAGGCGACAACTCCACTCCCTTCACGGACAACGGCACCCTCGGCTGCAATCCCTCCCAGGTACCGGTGGGGCCATGAGAAGGATCGCGCTGCTGACAGCCCTGCTGGTCGGTCTCGCCGCGTGGCTGAGCTCACTTGCAGGCGCGTCGGATTCCCACACCTACCACATCCAGATGTACAACGCGTTCGGCATCGTCGATGGGTCGAACGTCCGCATCGCGGGGGTCGACGCCGGCACGGTCACCGGACTCGACATCACGCCTGAGAAGCGCGCCGACCTGACGGTCGAGACATCCGGCCCGCTGGGGGTCCTGGGGAAGGACACCCGCTGCGCCTCCCAGCCGCAGTCGCTGATCGCCGAGTACTTCCTGACCTGCAACCCGAAGGGCGAACCGCTTCCCGAGGGCGGCACGGTCCCCGCGAGCCAGGTCTCGCAGACGGTCCAGCCGGACCTCGTCCAGAACACGCTGCGCGAGTCCTACAGGGACCGCCTCACCCTCCTGATCAACGAGTTCGGCACCGCGCTCGCCGGTAACCCGAAGGACCTGAACGAGGCCATTCAGCTCGGTGCTCCGGCACTCCGCAAGCTCGAGGCGGCGCTGCGGATCCTGGCGTCCGAGAACAAGACGATCCGCGACCTGAACGCCAATTCCGACGAGATCATCACCCAGCTGGCGAACCGGCGCCAGGACGTCATCAGCTTCATCCAGCATTCCCGCGACCTCTCCGCGATCTCCGCGTCTCGCCGGGCGGATCTCTCCACCGACTTCAACCGCCTCGATGACTTCCTCGCCCAGCTCAAGCCGACTTTGGCCGACCTTGGCACCCTCGCCGACGCACAGACACCTCTCCTCAACAACCTGCGGCTCGCGGCGCCGGGCCTGAACACCCTGGCGCTCAACCTGCCGGCTTTCAACAAGGCAAGCGAACGCTCGCTCACGAGCCTGGGCAGGGCGGCGGTCGTCGGCCGCCAGGCGCTGATCCAGGGCAAGGACGAGATCCAGGCGCTGGCCAAGTCGGGCAAGAACGCGTATCCGGCGGCGAACACGCTCGACAAGTTCCTCCTCGACCTGGACAGCCCAAGCCGGCACATCGAAACGGACCAGCGCGCGGCGCGGACATGCAACGACAAGACCGCCCCCTGCTGGTCGACCGGGCGCAAGGCCCCAACCGGCTACGACGGCTTCGAGGGACTCCTGAACTACCTCTACTACCAGACGGGCGCCATCAACCAGTACGACGCCTACGGCCACGCACTGCACATCAGCCTCTTCGACATCGGGGCCACGCCATGCGGGCAGGGCTACAACGCGGGCGACAACCCGGCTGACAACAATCCGCCGCCGGGCAACCACACGATCGGCGTGCCCGACAAGTCAGGCGAGGGGACGACCACCAGCCTCACCAACGCGAACCAGTGCGTCGCCTGGCTCGGGCCCAATCAGCCCGGCATCAACCAGGACATCGGCCAGCCGCCGTATGACCCGTCCGTCTGCCCGCACGGCTCTACCGACCTCTCCCTCTGCAACCCGGCCGGCCCCAGCACCGCATCGCAAGAGGGTGCGGCCGGACCGCAGGCCGGCGGGACCTCGGCGGCGCCTGACACCGGCCAGGGCGCGACGGGCGCCACGGGGCCGACCGGACTCACCGGCCCGACGGGTGCGACCGGCGTCGCGCCGCCGTCCGGGCTGCCCGACACGGGGGTCACCGGCAAGGTCGGCAAGCACCTGCGCCACATCCTCGGCATCGGCGGGAATCACGTGCCGCGAGTTGGCGGAACCGTTCGAAACCGAACCTCCAAGCCCGGCGGCGCGGTTGGACACGAGGCGGACCACCTCCTGAACTACCTGTTCGCACCATGAGACGAGGCCAAGGCGCATTCCAGTCGATCGCAGCGTCGCCGACGATGGTCGGGGCGGTTACGACCCTGATCGTGATCGTCGCCGTCTTCCTGGCCTACAACGCGAACAACGGCCTGCCGTTCGTGCCGACCTACCGGGTCTCCGTGGTGGTCCCGAACGCCGCGCGCCTGGTGAAGAACAACGAGGTCAGGATCGGCGGCACGCGGGTCGGCGTGATCGAGTCGATCGACATCACCACGGTCGACCCGAGCGAGGTGGCGGACACCGGGAACGAGGTGGGGGCGGCGACCGGCACCAACACCAAGGCGAGCAGCGGCGCGCATCAGACCTGTTGCGTTGCCGCGGAGCTCAACCTCAAGCTCGACAAGTCCGCGTCGCCGATCCCGGAGGACTCGATCTTCCGGGTGCGTTACCGCTCCTCGTTCGGACTCAAGTATCTCGAGATCACGCGCGGGACCGGCCAGGATGCGCCCGAGGGATACGTCTTCGACGGGCTCGACGACTCCGGAACGTGCCGCCTCCCCACCGACCCGCAGACGTTCGCGTCATCGATTTCGGCGTCGTCGAAGAACGGCTGCTTCCAGAAGCAGACCGAGTTCGACGCCATCAACGACACCTTCAACACCAAGACCCGGTCGAACTCGCGGAAGAACCTGGTGGGCTACGGGGACGCCTTCGCAGGCCGCGGCGCCTCGCTCAACACCGCGATCGCCGCCCTCCAGCCGCTCTTCCTCAATCTGAAGCCCGTCTCCGAGGTCCTGGCCGATCCCAATACCGAGCTTCGGCGCTTTTTCGAGGCGATGGGCCACACGGCGCAGATCGTCGCCCCGGTCGCGGAGCAGAACGCGGAGTTCTTCGGGAACGCATCGGTCGCCTTCGCCGCCATCGCCAGGGATCCGGAGGCTCTTCGCGCCTCGATCTCCGAGGGAGCACAGCTCCTGACGGTGGGCCCATCCCTACTGCGGCGCGAGCGGCCGTTCCTGACCGAGTTCACCGAGCTCTCCCGCCGGCTCAATCCGGGCATTCGCGACCTGCGCATCTCGATTCCCACGCTCAACGACGCGATCACCACCGGGACGCCGGTGCTGAACCGCACGCCGCCCATCAACCACAAGCTGCGCGGCGTGATGGTGTCGCTCAAGAAGCTGGTCCAGCAGCCGACGACCAAGACGAGCATCCAGCGCCTGGAGGAGACGTTCGACACGGCCAAGCCGCTCGCCCAGTGGGTGGCGCCGGCGCAGACGGTCTGCAACTACTGGAACTACTGGTTCACGATGCTCCCCGAGCACCTCTCGGAGCGTGACCAGATCGGCTTCCAGCAGCGGGTGGCGCTCATCGGCGGCACGGTCGGGGCGCCCGAGAACAGCTTCGTCCAGGGCAATCTGAGCGGCTACTCGGGTATCCAGGCGAACGGCCGCACGAACGCCACCATCGGTGACCCGCTCCAGGGTCTCCCGCCGGACACCTTCGCGCCGCACCAGATCCCGATCCTGCACGGCAATACGTACGGTCCAACCGGGCAGCCGAACAACGTCGTCCAAAACTACGCCGGCAGGCTCGGGCTGTCGGGCTACTCGCCCAACTACAGCGAGTACCCCGACTGCCAGTCCGGCCAGACGGGCTACCCCCTCGGCAACTTCCAGGCCCAGGGCCAGCCACCGTACAGCCCGGCGCAGGTCCTCGACAACCTGCCCGGCTCGCGGGGCATCACCGACGTCTACTACAAGCGCGACGGCACGAAGATCCTCCGGAACACCACGATCCCGTCCCACATGCCATGAGGCCCGGTCACCACAAGCGCCTCCCCAACCACGTCATCGGGCTGATCCTGGTCGCGCTGATTGCCGTGGGGTCATACCTCGCGTACACGAAGAAGCTCCCCTGGTCGCACGGCTACGAGGTCAAGGCCGTGTTCACGACCGCGGAGAACATCCGCCCCAAGAGCCCGGTTCGTATCGCAGGCGTGAATGTCGGCGAGGTCACGACCGTCGAGCCGTGCACGAACGACAACCCGGAGTGCGGTGGGGTCGACGGGGGCGACACCGTCTCCGCGTCGACGAGCGGCGCGAGTCCCTCCGGCGGCGCGAGCGGCGTGCAGGCTGCGATCGTGACCATGGAGATCACCGACGAGGGCCGTCCGATCAAGGAGGACGCGACGTTCAAGCTCCGCCCGCGGCTCTTCCTCGAGGGCAACCTGTTCGTCGACCTCAGCCCCGGAAGCCCCGAATCGCCGGAGGCGCCGGGCGACTACACGTTCCCGATGACCCAGACCTCCGCGGCGGTCCAGCTCGACCAGGTGCTGACGACGCTTCAGTACGGCGTGCGGAAGGACCTCCAGATCTTCCTCAAGGAGTTCGGCAACGCCCTCACCAGGTACGGCGGAGCGGCCGGCTTCCGCGAGCTCTACCGCACCTCGCCGGGCGCCTACAAATACACGTCGCTCGTCAACCAGGCATTCCTTGGCACCGAGCCCCACGACCTCTCCAACCTGATCCGCGACCTGGATTCGACCGTGCAGGCGCTCGATCAGGATGAGCAGGGGCTCCAGGACCTGGTCACGAACCTGCGCGTCGTCACCGGCTCCTTCGCCGCGCAGAATGAGGCGCTCTCGGACGCGATCGCTCGGTTGCCGGACCTGCTCCGGGTAGGCCGGCCGGCCCTTGCCGCGCTCGACCAGTCCTTCCCGCCGCTTCGGGCCTTCGCCCGCGAGGCGCTGCCCGGCACTCGCACGACACCCGAGACGCTCGACGCGGCCACGCCGCTCCTCAATCAGATCCGGCTGCTGGTTTCGCAGCGCGAGCTCCGCGGTCTGAGCCAGGACCTGCGGACGACGATTCCGAAGCTCGCGAAGCTCTCTCACCGCTCGATCCCGTTCCTCAATCAGTCCCGGGCGCTGTCGAGCTGCTTCAACCAGGTGATCATCCCGTGGTCCAACTCGAGCGTCCCGGACCCGAACTTCCCGCCGCAGACTGTCACGGACGGCGCGGGTACCCACCCCGCAACCGTGGGCGAGGAGACGGGTTATGGCCTCGTCGGGATCGGCGGCGAGAGCCGTTCCGGTGATGCCAACGGCCAGTACGTCCGCGTCGAGGCGGGCGGCGGGATCAATACCCCCGTCCTGCCGGGGCCGATCTCAGGCACGGCCGGCAAGGTCATTGAGAACTCGCAGCCCGCCAGCCAGACGGTGCCGTTCGTCGGCTTCACCGAGAGTCAGCTCCTGGGATCGAACCCGAGCCTCGCGTTCAACCAGGAGGACTCCCTCAAGACCCCGTTCCGGCCCGACGCGGACTGCGAGCGCCAGGACCCGCCGAATCTCCAAGCCTCGAACGGCCCCGCGCCGCAGCAGGTGGCGCCGACCCCCCTCGGCGCGGACTCCCGCACGCCGCAATACAAGCAGCTGGCGCAGTCCTCGGACGAGTTCAGCTCCGCCTACGGCAAGGCACAGCAGCTCGCCGCGGCCGGCAAACTTGACCAGGCCAACAGGCAGATCACCAAGGCCACCGAGGAATGGCTCCACACGAAGGCCAAGGTCGATCCGGCCTTGAGGGCTCAGCTGAAAGCAGCTGAGAACGGGGGTGGATCGAAGTGACCGCGATCCGCAAGCACCTCCGCGACTTCATCGCGATCATGGTCCTCGTCGTCGTCGCGGTTATCGCGACGTACATCGTCGTCCAGCAGCAGCGTCTGCGGATCCCGATTCTCGAGGACAAGCCGTTCGAGCTGAAGGCGGAGTTCTCGACGGCGCAGGCGGTCGTCGCCGGGCAGGGGCAGACGATCAACGTCGCGGGCGTCGAGGTCGGGCAGGTCGAGAATGTCCAGCTCGAGAACGGCCGCGCGGTCGTCACGTTCGGCATCGACCGCAAGTACCTGCCCATCTATAAGAACGCGACCATTCTCCTGCGGCCGCGCACCGGTCTCCAGGACATGTTCTTCCAGCTGGACCCAGGCTCGAAGCAGGCCGGCGACATCGCTGACGGTGGGACGGTTCCCGTGGAGAACACCGCGCCCGACGTCAACGTCGACGAGATCCTCGCTGGCCTCGATTCCGACACGCAGGCCTACCTGCGACTGCTGCTGGTCGGCGCGGGTGAGGGTCTGAAGGGCCAGGGCAAGCACCTC
>JBJMKM010000017.1:0-19504 GCA_045805825.1 Solirubrobacterales bacterium | reverse complement strand
TTCGTAGTTACGAGCGACTGACCGCCGATCGGCCGTGTCGCTATACGACCTTGGCGAGTACGTCCGACTCACGCAGGACGAGCAGCTCCTCGCCGTCGACCTTGATCTCCGTCCCGCCGTACTTGCTGTAGAGGACCTCGTCGCCCTCGCTCACGTCGAGCGGGCGGCGCTCGCCGTCCTCGATGGGGCCATCGCCAACGGCGATCACCTTGCCCTTCTGGGGCTTCTCCTGGGCGGTGTCGGGGAGGACGAGACCGCTCGCGGTCGTCGCCTCCTCCTCGATCGCCTGAACGATCAGCCGATCGCTAAGGGGCTTTAGCTTCATCCGTTCGTTACCTCCGTCTTTGCGGTTTGAAGTCGGTTTTCCCGCCTGCACTGGCACTCTACACATGAGAGTGCCAAAGCGCACCGATGAGTTTAGCCGGCCCAGCCCTGATTTCAAGATCTAAGCAATGGAGACTTAGATCAACTCGCGGCGAGAAGGCGGCAGTCGAGCAGCCGCGCGAGGCCCTCGCCGCCGTTTCGCATCACCCAGTCGTGGTTCCACGCGAAGACCGGCGCCGCGAGCGGCGCGATCGCGTTCATCCACGGCTTCGTGGTGTGCACGTTCCACTCGTAGACCACGGCGGTGACAGGCTGGGTGCCGTCCTCGCGAAAAAGGCGCCAGCGGCCGACGCCGGCGAGCTCGCCGCTCGCCTCGCCCTCGAGGAGGTACGGCTTCTCGACACGGGTGGTCCTCATCGTGAAGTCGAGGTCGTATGGGAGCTTCGAGCGCCAGCTGTAGCGACCCACCTGGCCGACGCCGTTCTCGTCGCCGGCGACAACCGTCTCGGCGCTCGTCACCCCGCGCCACCACTCGGGCCAGCGCTCGGCATCCCAGATCGCGTTCCAGACGCGATCGCGGGGAGCGTCCAGGCACCACGTGGTGAGGAATCTGTACTCGGGCACCGGTCGTCGGGCTGCTAGTTGCGGGAGGAGGGCGTCTCGCCGTTGCCCATGTGCGGTGCAACTGATTCGACGACCTGCGAGAAACGGATCACCGTGACCGTGTCCTCGTGATCGATCTCGCGGCCGTAGATCTGGCGCAAAAATCCGGTGATCTCATCCAGGCGCCGGAACTCGGGGTTGTCGTGCTCGATGTCGCGCGGCGAGAGCTCACGCACGCGCTTGACCTCCACGTCATCGATCACGGCTGAGAACAGCTTTTGCCTGGGACTGTGCTGGTAGCCGACGGTGATCCACACGATCTGGCCCCGCTGGTACTTGCGCGATTTGTCCCCGAGCCGGATGGTCGCCGTCTTGCGCCCTCGCTTGAGCTGGTCCACGAAGGCCGGCGAGAAGAAGTTGAGGGCGAACAGCCCGCCCGTCACGGTGAGACCGAACCTCTCTCGGGGATCGCGCTCACAGCGGCAGCCTAACGGGAATTCCAAGCCCCCTGCTTGAAGCTTTTGGTGTTTTGGGGACGCTATGACGTCCCCAAAAGACCAAACGGCGTTTGGGGGGTTATTCGGAGAAGCCTTCGGCTCCGATCAGCGGGACGAAGCGGCAGGGGCCGATGACCTCGTGCTCCAGCCCGGCGCCCGTCTCCGGGTCGACCTCTTCCGCCGTGCGCCGGAACGCGGTGAGCATGTCGGCCGTGCGGCTGGCGATCGGGACGACCAGCCGCCCTCCGATTGCGAGCTGCCCAATGAGCGTGGGCGGAGGGCCCGGCGCGGTGGCGTGCACGGCGATGGCGTCGAACGGAGCGCGGTCGGGCAGCCCCGCGCTCCCGTCTCCGACCACCACCTCGACGTTGGCGATGCCAAGGTCACGCAGCGCCTCGCGGGCGCGCTGGGCGAGCTCGGGAACCCGCTCGATGGTCACGATCTCGCGCGCAAGGCGCGCCAAGACCGCCGCCGAGTACCCCGAGCCGCTACCGACTTCCTGCACCGTTTCTTCCCCGGCGAGCTGCATGGCCTCGCAGATAGCAGCGACGATCCACGGCTGCGAGATCGTCTGGTCGTAGCCGATCGGCAGTGCGGAGTCCGCATATGTCCGCCGGACGTAGGGCTCCGGAACGAATAGCTCGCGCGGGACGGCCGCCATTGCCGCCAGGACCCGTTCGTCGCCGATCCCGCGCCGCCGCAGCTGCCGCTCGACCATCTGCTCCCGCTGCGACGCGAATCCCTCGGCGTCCGGGGGGGCCCTCATCAGAAGATGTAGGCGCGAAGGCGACGCGGCTCGATCACGGTGACTCGACCCCGCCCGACCCGCACGACCCCGGCGCGCTCGAGCGTGGCGAGGAACCGGCTGACGCTCTCGCGCGAGGTCCCGGCGAGCTGCGCCAGGTCGGCCTGCGTCATGCGAATGGTGATCCCCTGCGTGCCGACCGAGGCGCTCTCCTCGGCGATGAGCTGCGTGAGAACCCCGGCGACCCTGCTCGGCACGGTTTGGAACGACTGCCGGGCGACGCGCTCGTTCGTCTCACGCAGCCGCTGGGTGAGCGCCGCGATCAGCTTGACCGAGATCTCAGGGTGGTCCGCCAGGAGCCGCCGCACGTCAGCCGCCGGAAGCGCAAGGAGCTCGGAGTCGGTGAGGGTCTCCACGCTTGCTGAGCGCGCCTCGCCGTCCAGCATCGCGAGCTCGCCGAAGATGTCTCCCGGCCCGAGCGTTGCGAGGGCGATCGCGCGACCGTCCGGGTGCTCGCGGGTGACTCGCAGGTCGCCTCGCCGCACCAGGTAGCAGGCGTCGCTGTGATCGCCCTCGTGGAAGACGCGAACGCCCGCCGGAAAGGTCCTCGCAACCGAAACGCGCGAGATGCGCTCCAGCTCCCCGTGCGACAGCTCGGAGAACAGCGGGACGCGCGAGAGCAGCTCGACCGCTTCGCCAGGGCTCATTGATCCTCCCCCACGCGAAGGATTATTCCGCGCCGGGCGTCTGGCAGGATTCGCACCAGTACGTGGTGCGGTTCATGTCCCCCTGGCCCCGGGACCGAATCGGGCTGCCGCACCGTGGACAGGGCCGGCCCGCCCGCCGGTAGATCGACCTCGGCATGCGGCCAGTCTCGAGTCCGTAGCGCATCAACGCGGCCGTCTCGATGACAAGGCGCCGGACGTCATCGTCGGTGAGCTCCGAGAGCGGCAGCCACGGATCGACCCGCGCCGACCAGCACCCCTCGCACTTGTAGATGTTCCCGATCCCCGCCAGCACACGCTGGTCCAGCAGCGCCTCGCCGACCTGCCGCGATTGATCTGCACGGCGCAGTGCGTTGACGCCGGTCTGCCCGTCGAACTGCGGAGCGAGGACGTCCGGGCCGAGTGCGCGAAGGCGCGGATCGGAGCGCACCTCCCGCTCCGTTCGCAGGTCGAGCCGCGAGCCGTCCAGCTCGAGCGCCTCCACATCGTCTGCGGTGAGCACTACCCAGGCCCGCCGGTCCCGCGGGCGGCGCTGCCGGGTGGAAACGACGCGCCACGACCCGCGCATGCCGAGATGCGAGTGCAGGACGAGGTCGCCCTCCAAGTGGAGGAGCAGATGCTTGCCCCGCGCCTCGGCCTCCGTCAGCGTCGCGCCGCGCAGCCGCTCCACGCGATCGCCCTGGCGCCGCAGCGGGCTGCGGGGATTGGGGACGGCGATGTCGAGAATGCGCTTGCCGCCAAGGGCCTCCTGAAGCGCCCGGGCGGTGCGATGAATCGTGTCGCCCTCGGCCACCTACCGGTTCAGACGGGGCCTACCCAGGGAGGCACGTCCGGTCGCGGATCGGCCGGCGTCGGGGGGCGCTCGTCCGCTCGGGTCGTCGTCGATTCCGCATCGGCTGCCGGCGGCAGAGCAATTCTCGCCACGGACCAATTCCCGTTCCCGTCGTCGCGCGGGATCCAGCGATGGGTCTCGCGGTCGGGACTCTCGGCTGCCAGGCGGGTGCACTCCGCCTCTGCCTCGGGAAGGGTCATGAGCAAGAGGTTACGCCGAGGCCACCAGCCGGCGCGGCTGGCGGTGAAAGCCCGCGTCGATGAGCGTCTCTTCGAGCCCCGAGCCGATCACCGGCTCGCCGTCCACCCGCTCGATCGCGAGGCGCGGCAGGAGGCCGTCGTTCGCCGCGGATGCGATTTCGCCGACGGCCTCCGCGAAGCCTTCGCCTTCCAGCTCGGCCAGGCGCAGAATCCCCTTACCGCCGCGCTCGACGAACAGGCGCGGTTCGCCGTCGCGAAGGAGGACGTAGGCCCCCGGCGTGCGACTGGGGCGACGGCCGCCCTCCCGGCGCGGCCACGGGATCCCCGCCCCGTACGGGTTCGCCGGATCCGTCGCCGCCAGGATCGTGTACGTGCTCTCCGGGTGGGGCAGCGACCGCAGGCGCTCCACGGCGCCCGGCAGCGCGAACTGGGCACCGCCCAGACCCTCCACGAAGTAGCCCCGGCGGGCGGTGCCCAGCATCTCGAGGTTGGACATCTCGCCGTAGAGGGTGGAGAAGCCGCCCGGCACGCCCTCCGCCAAGACGGTCTCTCGCGTGACGATGCCGTAGCGCTCGAGCATGAGCTCGGCCTGCGCTCGAAGCCGTGGGCCGGCGGCCGGGGCGTTCTCGAACAGCGCCGACGTCAGCGACCAGCGCCCCTGAACGGCATGCGTGGCCGCGGACCTGCGCGCCGCGAATCGCCTGCCGCGTCGCTGCTGCCCCTTCACCGAGCGAAGGCGCGGCGCGCGCAGCGGAGAGAAGGCATCGTTGGTGACCTCGCCGGCCCAGGCGAGATCCCAAAGCGCGTTGTGGAGCTCCTCCGCCGCGATGTCGAGCTCCTCGACGAGGTCGATCCAAAAGCACGGGCGCCGACCAAGCAGTTCGCGGATCGCGTCGTGGACCTTGCCCTCGGGCGCCTCGATCTTCGCGTTCGCCGGCGGCGGCCCGGCCAGCCGCACGTCCGCGCGGAAATACAGGGCCACCTTCCCCCCGCTGCGACCCAGCGCACCGGCGCCGACCCACACGACCTCGCCGCCAGTGCACAGCTCGTCGAGCCAGGCCGGGCTGTAGGCGCCAACGCGCCGAGGCAGCACGTCGCGCTCCCAGACCTCGGGCGTCAGGGCCACACCCTGCAGGGGAACCAGCGTCTCGCGCAGGCGGTCGGGTCCGGCGCCGGCGGGACGGTAGGCGTCCACGTTCTGCCAGTTCGGCAGGAAGCGAGCCAGCTCTCGCTGGTCGACCGCCTCCGCTTCGGCGCGCAGGTGGGCGAGGCTCGCCCGCCGCAGGCGGCGGAGCACATCGGGATCGCACCACTCGCGCTCCGTGCCCCCCGGCAGCAGCTCGCCGCGCACGAGCTCCCCCGTGCGCTCGAGCTCGCGCAGGGCCGGTGACGCGTCGACGCCGTATCGCCTGGCGGGTTCCTCGGTCGCGAACGGTGCGTGGGTGCGTGCGTAACGGCGCATGAGCGCGACCATCGGCTCCGGGACGCCCTCGAGGAACGAATCCGGCAGCCCAGCCGGGGGCGGCACCCCGAGCGCATCGCGGTAGAGCGCCGCGTCCTCGGCGGCGATCCACCGCTCCTCGCCGGCGATCCGAACTCGTGCGGCCCGCCGCTCGCGCTCGAGCTTCTCCAGCATCGAGGCCGCCGAGTAACCCTCGGTCACGCGCTCCTCGCATTCGTCCGCCGTCAGGTCGCCGAGCCGCCTCAGGATCTGCTGCAGCGCGTCGCGGTCCTTCGCGCGCGCCGCCTCGACCTTGTGCTGGAGCGAGTCGATGACCTCGGCGAGCGCATCGGGGTCGATCAGCTCCCGCAGTTCCTCCTGACCGAGCAGCTCGCGCAGGAGCTCCCGGTCGAGCGAGAGCGCCGCGGCACGCCGCTCTGCGTTGGGGGTGTCGCCCTCGTACATGTAGGTCGCGACGTAGTCGAAGAGGAGCGACGAGGCGAATGGCGATGCCGTGTCGGTCTCGACCTCGACCAGCGAGATCTTCCGCGTCTCCAGGTCGCGTAGGAGCTCTTGGAGGCTCGGCAGGTCGAGGACGTCGCGCAGGCACTCGCGGTAGGTCTCGAGGATCACCGGGAACCGTGGGAAGTCCTTGGCGACCTCCAGCAGGCTCTGCGACTTCAGGCGCTGCTGCCAGAGCGGGGTGCGCTTGCCCGGGTAGGCACGCGGGATCAGGAGCGACCGCGCGGCGTTCTCGCGGAAGCGCGCGCCGAACAGGGCCGAGCCTCCGAGCTCCCGGACGACGAGGTCCTCGATCTCGTCCGGCTCGAGCAGCACGAGGTCGGCGGGCGGCGGCTCGTCCGCATCGGGCAGGTGAACGACGATGCCGTCGTCGGACCAGATCGCGTCCGCCTCCATGTCGTACTCGTCGCGGATCCGCGACGACAGCGCCAGTCCCCAGGCGGCATGGACCCGGCCGCCCCATGGCGAGAGAACGCACAACCGCCAGTCGCCGATCTCGTCGCGGAACCGCTCCACCACGATCGTCTCGTCGGAGGGCACGACCCGAGTGGCCGCCTGCTGCTCGCGCAGATAGGCGACGAGGTTCTGCGCCGCGCGGCGATCCAGGTCGTACTCGGCCGCCAGCTTCGCGGGCTCGGCGCTCACCGCCTCGCGCGCGAAGGCCCCGATCGCCTTGCCGAGCTCGGCCGGCCGTCCGATCCCGTCGCCCTTCCAGAAGGGAACCGCCCCTGGCACGCCGGGGGCGGGGATGACGACAACCCGGTCGCGCGTGATCTCAGCGATGCGCCACGTGGTCGCGCCCAGCAGGAAGGTCTGGCCGGGGCGGGCCTCGTAGACCATCTCCTCGTCCAGCTCGCCCACGCGTCTGCCGTCGGGCAGGTGCACGCCGTAGAGGCCGCGGTCCGGGATCGTCCCCGCATTGGTTACCGCGAGCTGGCGGGCTCCGGGCCGGCCGCGCATCGTCCCCGCGGTGCGGTCCCAGACCAGGCGTGGGCGAAGCTCGGCGAACCGGTCCGACGGATAGCGTCCGTCGAGCATGTCGAGCACGTTTTCGAGCTGCTCGCGCGAGAGCTCCCGGAACGGCTCCGTCGCGGTCACGAGTTGCTCGGCCTCGTCGACGTCCCACTCGTCATCGGCGCACATCGAGACCAGGTGCTGGGCCAGCACGTCCAGCGGATTGCGCGGGATGACGGTCTCCTCGATGTCGCCGTCGCGCATTCGCCGGGCGACCACCGCGCACTCCAGGAGGTCTGCGCGGAACTTGGGGAAGATCCGGCCCCTCGACACCTCTTCGACGCTGTGCCCCGCGCGGCCGATCCGCTGAATGCCCCGGGTCACCGACTTCGGCGATTCGACCTGGATGACCAGGTCGACCGCTCCCATGTCGATCCCGAGCTCGAGCGAGGAGGTGGCCACCAGGCACGGGAGCTGCCCCGACTTCAGGAGCTCCTCCACCACCAAACGCTCCTCGTGCGCGAGCGAGCCGTGGTGCGCGCGGGCGACCTCGATGGGCGCCTCGGTTGCGGAGCCGTCGCCATTCCCAGAGTGCTCCGTTGCCGGGAGCTCCTGCTCTATCTCCTCGTTGGCGAGCTCGTTCAGGCGTTTGGCCAGTCGCTCGGCACCGCGGCGGTTGTTGACGAAGATGATCGTGGAGTTGTGCCCACGGACCAGCTTGAGGAGCTCAGGGTAGATCGCGGGCCAGATCGAGCGAGTGGTCGGCGCCGCGTCGAAGTTGGCGTCACCCGGAAACCCCGAGTCGCCGCCATCGCGGCGCTTCTCGATCGAGGCGTCCGGCTCGGTCATGTCCTCGACCGGAACGACGATCTCGACGTCGAGCTCCTTGCGCTTGCCGGCGTCCGCGATCCCGCACTGGCGCTTCGGACCCACGAGGAACTGGCCCACGCGCTCAAGCGGCCGCTGCGTCGCGGATAGACCGATCCGCTGCGGGTCCGGCCCCTCGTTGGCGATCACCTGGTGGGCAAGCCGCTCGAGCGTCAGGGCGAGATGGGCACCCCGCTTCGACTGCGCAACGGCGTGGATCTCGTCCATGATCACCGCCTCGACCCCGGTCAAGATCTCGCGGACGCCCGAGGTCATCATCAGATAGAGCGACTCCGGCGTCGTGATGAGGATGTCGGGCGGCTTGCGGCGCATCGCCTGGCGCTCGCGCTGTGGCGTATCGCCGGTACGCAATCCGACCGAGATATCGACTCCCACGCCCTTGAGCGGCGCCCGCAGGTTGCGCTCGATGTCGTACGACAGCGCCTTCAGGGGCGAGACGTACACGATCCGCACCCCGGAGCCGAGCGCTTCGGGCGCGTCCGCCGGTGCGTCAGCGCGCCGCGCGAGGCGATCGATTCCCCACAGGAATGCCGCAAGCGTCTTGCCCGATCCCGTGGGGGCGCAGATCAGCGTGTGCTCGCCGGCGGCGATCCTCGGCCAGCCCAGCGCCTGCGCAGCAGTCGGCTGGGCAAAGGAAGCCTCGAACCAGCGCCTTACGGGCGCGGAAAAGGGCTCAAGCGGGGATTCCGCAGTCGATTTGGCGTCGGTGGTCAACCCTCCGATCTTACGCTTCGCCGAACACGGCGAAAACATCCGGTCCCTGAGCATCGCCCGGTGGCCATAGGATCGGCGGACGACCAGTCGGGCCAGGTGGCGGTCAAGCAGTCGCCCGCGGCTACCACGGCAAGCGGTCGGCGATCTCCGACAGGCGCGGCGCGGTCTTGTCGCGCTCGGACAGCAGCGGCTCGGAGATCGGCCATTCCACTCCAACCTCCGGGTCGTCCCAGGCGATCTGGGACTCGGTCTCGGGGTCGTAGTAGCTCGACAGGAGATAGGCGAAGTCCGCGATCTCACTGAGCACGCAGAACCCGTGGGCGAAGCCGACAGGGATGAAGAGCTGGCGATGGCTTTCGTCGTCGAGCTCGTGGCCCTCCCACTGGCCGAAGGTGGACGAGTCGCGCCGCAGGTCCACCGCGACGTCCCAGATCCGGCCCCGCAGGCAGCGGACGAGCTTCGCCTGCCCCGGGCTGGTCTGGAAGTGCAGTCCACGCAGGGTGTTCTGCGCGGATCGTGAGTGGTTCTCCTGAACGGCGTGGATGTCGACGCCGAGCTCGCTCCACTGGTCCTCGCGGAACGTTTCGAGCAGAAATCCGCGGTCGTCCCCGTGAACGTCGGGCTCCACGAGGACCATCCCGTCGAGCCTCGTCTCGAGCCGGGTAGGCATCAGCCGAGGGCCCGGCCGTACCGGCGCTCGTAGTACTCGCGATACTCGCCCGAGCGGATCGGGTCCCACCACCACTCGTTCTCGCGATACCAGTCGACGGTGCGGCGCAATCCCTCCTCGAACATCACCTGAGGCTCCCAGCCGAGCGCCTTCGCCCGCTCCGATGCCAGGGAGTAACGCCGGTCGTGCCCGAGGCGGTCGGCCACGTAGGTGATGAGCGATTCGTCGCGGCCGGTCAGCTCGAGGATCTTCTTCACGACCTCGAGGTTGGGGAGCTCCTCCGGGCCGCCCAGGTTGTAGACGGTTCCGGCCTCGCCACGCTCGAGCACCTGGTCGATCCCGGCGCACATGTCCTCGACGTAGATCCAGTTGCGGACCTGCATCCCGTCGCCGTACACAGGCAGGGGGTCGCCGTTGAGTGCGTTCAGGACGCAGAGCGGGATCAGCTTCTCCGGGTGCTGGCGCGGGCCGTAGTTGTTGGAGCCGCGGACGATCAGCGCGTCGCTGCCGTAGGTGTGGTGGTAGGCCCCGACGATGAGGTCGCCGCCGGCCTTGGACGCCGAGTACGGCGAGGACGGCTGGATCGGCGACTCCTCGGTGAAAGAGCCCGACTCGATCGAGCCGTACACCTCGTCGGTTGACACCTGGAGGTGCCGGATACCGGCCGCGCGCGCTGCCTCCAGGAGGACGAAGGCACCGAAGACGTCGGTCTCGATGAACTCCCCCGGCGACTCGATCGAGCGATCGACGTGCGATTCGGCGGCGAAGTTCACGATCGCATCGCATCCCTGGACGGCCGAGGAGACGGTCTCGATGTCCGCGATGTCGCCCTGGACGAGCTCGAGTCTGTCCTCCGGGATGCCCTCGAGGTTCTCCGGCCGCCCGGCGTAGGTCAGCTTGTCGAGGACCCGCACGTCATCGTCCGGATGGCGCTCGAGGCGAAGCCGGACGTAGCACGAGCCGATGAAGCCGGCGCCGCCCGCGACGAGGAGCGTCACGCCACGGCCTCCTGCCTCGCAGCCTCGCGCTCGGCCAGGTATTGAGCGAGCCCCTGACGCCAGTGCGGGAGGCGAATCGGATCCGGACGCTCGGTGCCGAGCACCGAGTAGGCCGGACGCGGGGCGGGGCGAGCGAGCATCTCCGTCGTCCCCGCCATCACGCGGCACTCCACCCCGGCCTGGTCGAAGATCTCCTGCGCGAACTCGTACCACGAGCATTCGCCGTCCGCGGCCATGTGGTGGATTCCGTAGTCGTCGCGCTCGATGAGCTGAGCGATCCCCTCACCCAGGTGCCGCGTATATGTGGGGCAGCCGACCTGGTCGGAGACGACCAGCACCTCCGGCCCCTCCTCGCCGAGACGCAGCATGGTCTCGACGAAGTTCCTGCCGGCGATGCCGAAGAGCCACGAGGCCCGGACGATGAAATGCCGCGGGTTCGCGACCGCGACCGAGGTCTCGCCGGCGAGCTTGGAGCGGCCGTACGCGGAGATCGCACCGGTCATGTCGGACTCCACATACGGTCGCCGCGAGGTCCCGTCGAAGACGTAGTCGCTCGAGGGCTGGACGAATACGGCGCCGATGCTCGCTGCCGCCCCCGCCACGAGCGCGGCGCCCTCGTCGTTGACACGCATCGCCGCCCGTTCCTCGGACTCAGCGCCATCGACGTCCGTGTAGGCGGCACAGTTCACGACCACGTCCGGGCGGTACTGCGATATCGCATCGTCGACCGCCGCCGGATCCGTGATGTTGAGCGCCGCGCGGTCCAGCCCGAACACGTCGTGATCGCGCTCACGAGCCGCGATCATGAAGTCACGGCCGAGCATCCCGCCTGCTCCGGTCACGAGGATGTTGAGCCGGCCATGGGGGCTCACGGGATCTTGATCTCCGCGTTGTCGCCGACGATCATCCGCAGCGTCTTGGGAAGGGTCGCCCCGCGGCAGAGGGTGACGTTCTTGCCGAGCAGGCTCGCCTCCATGCGCGAGTCCATGTCACTGACACTCGATCCCGACAGCAGGATCGAGTGCTCGACCTCCGCGCGCTCCACGGTGACGTTCGCGTCGATCGAGGTGTACGGGCCGATGTAGGCGTCGGTGATGCGCGAGCCCGCACCGATGATGGCCGGGCCGCGAACCACAGCGCGCTCGAGACGCGCGCCGTCCTGGACGATCACGCGCCCCTCGACCTTGGAGTCGACGAGCTCGCCGTCCACCCGTCGCTCGATGTCCTCCAGCACGAGGCGATTTGCCTCGAGCATGTCGTCGAGCTGACCGGTGTCCTTCCACCAGCCGGTGACGGTGTGACTCGCCACGGCCTTCCCGCTGTCGATCAGCCACTGGATGGCATCCGTGATCTCGAGCTCGCCGCGGCCGGAGGGCTCGATCGACTTGGCCGCGTCGAAGATCGACGGGCCGAACATGTACACGCCGACGAGAGCGAGGTCGGTGGGCGGATCCGGCGGCTTCTCGATCAGGCGCACAATCTGGTCCCCGTTCAGCTCGGCGACGCCGTAGTGCTCGGGGTCGGGCACGCGCGTCAACAGGATGAGAGCGTCCGGCTCGGAGTCGCGGAAGGCGTTCACCAAGTCGGTGATGCCGTCGCGCAGGAGGTTGTCGCCGAGGTACATGACGAACGGCCCGTCCTGGAGGAACTCCTCCGCCGTCAGCACGGCGTGCGCCAGCCCGAGCGGTGCCTCCTGCAGGATGTAGGTGATGCGCGCCCCGAACTGCGACCCGTCTCCCGCGGCGGCCCGGATCTCGTCGCCGGTCTCGGGCGCGATGATGATGCCGATCTCCTCGACGCCCGCCTCCACGAGCGCCTCGATCCCGTAGAAGAGCACGGGCTTGTTGGCGACCGGCACGAGCTGCTTCGCGGACGTATGCGTGATCGGGCGCAGGCGTGTGCCCGCGCCGCCGGAGAGGATCAGGCCCTTGAGGGTCTCCATGACGGCGGGAAGGCTACTCGTACGGTGCTCGCCGAAAGGGCGCGCGCTTTTCGTGTTTGACGTCTTGCCAACCGGGAAGCCGCGACGAAGCAGGGCGTGGAGGAGCAATCGTGAACAGAGGCAAGATTCTCATCGCGATCGCGGTGGCTGTAGTGCTCGGTTCGAGCGTACCGGCGACTGCCGCGGCGACGTCCGTCACCCATCCGAGTAACCCCGCGCCCGCGTGGTTCACGAATCAGTTTCGCGACAGGGTGGACGCTGCGGGACACAAGGGCGTTCCGGTCGACGGCCCCTCGGTCCTCGACGTCTGTCCTGGAGTCGTGCTCCACCAGAACGGCGTCGGAACGGGAACCTGCCTGGTCTACCCCTACGGCTGCACGGCGAACTTCGTCTACTACAACGGCACCGGCGCCACGGCGCCGGCGGTCTCCGACGGGCGCCACCTCTTCCTGGGCTCCGCGGGACACTGCTCCGACAAGGCCGGCCAGCCCGTCTACGCGGCGATCTCGACGCCCGGGGTGGGTCCGAGCATCGCGCGGATCGGAACCGTCTCCAAGCGGGTCGAGAAATACGGTGACAACGGCAGCGTGCTCGACTTCGAGTCGATCCGGATAGCCAAGGGCTACCGGGTGTATCCCGACAGCCCCGTGGGCGGCCCGAAAGGGATTTACGACGGCTGCCAGGTGGGCACGCCGGTCAAGTACTGGGGGCACGGTTATGGGATCGCGATGGGCCAGGGGAAGCCTGAGGGCGGCGAGTCGGCGCACTGGTACGACAACGGCTACGGCTGGTTCGGGCCGAGCTTCCCCGGCGACTCCGGCAGCGCTGTCCTCGACGCCTCGAGCAACCAGGCGGTCGGCGACCTCGATGCGATCGTGGAGCTGTATGTCCCGCCGGTGTACCTTCCGGGCGAGACCATCGGAACCCGGATTACGTCGATCCTGAGGTGGCTCGGCAGCAGCTACAAGCTCGTCAACCAGGACTACACGCTGTCGCGCGACACCACCACGGCCTGCGGCAACGCGTCCGGCTAGTAACGCCCGCCGAGCTTGCGGTGATCCCAGCTCGCCACGCGGTTCGGCTCGAAGCGGACCGCAACGCGCTTTCGCGCCTGGGCCCGAAGCGCCTCGGCCTGTGATTCGTCGATCTGAGCGCCTCCCGCGTAGCGCGCCGTGAGCTCCTTCGCCAGCTCGAAGACGTCGTCCGGATCGCGGTGCATCTCCGCCTCGGTCTCGATCTCCACCCCGCGAAGCTCGGTGTATTCGTGGCCGGTTTCAATGAGAAGGGTCGCCCGTGGGTCGCGCTCCAGATTGCGGACCTTCTGCGACTTCGCGTAGGTGTAGATCCAGATCTCGCCGCCGCGTGGCACGTACCAGAGAGGCATCGAGTGCGGCCAGCCGCGCGGCCCGATCGAGGAGACGACGACGATGCGCTCCGAGTCGATCAGGTCGCGCTGCTCGCCAGCTGAAAGCTGGATCTCGCCACGGCGGCTCATGCCCTGGAGCGTACGCGGAGAGCGGCGCGAGCCGCCCGCCAGGTCGTGGTACGGTCGCCAGGTAATGGAACGACGCTTCCGGCCGGGACGGCTCGCGATCGCGGCAGGCACGCTGGCGGCTGGAGTCACCTTCTTCGCCGGCGTCGCGAATGCCGGCTCGCTTTATCAGGGGTGCGACGAGAGCGCCGGCACGATCTTCATGGACGGCCAGCCAGGCTATGTCGACCACGTCGTCGCCGGCTTCAAGGCCGCAACCCAGACGGTCTCCGTCAAGGGGACTCACACCAATTCAGGCGGCACGATCAACGGCGGCGTCACGTGCCAGAGCTCGGATTGGGTGAAATTCACCTCAAACCTGCGGGACAAGAACGACCGAATTCGGGCCGACGGCTACGGCATGAGCGGCTACGGACCCCTTCCGACCTCGATGAAGACGATCCTGAGAGGTGGTAACGGCGCCGACCGGATCGTCGGACACGGTGGGCCTGACGACATCGGCGGTAACGACGGCAAGGACGTGTTGACGGCTCAGGGCGGGAGCGACATCGTACGCGCGGCCGACGGGTTTGCGGACACCATCAACTGCGGCCCAGGTCACGACAAGGCCCAGGTGGACGGCGCCGACACCCAGACGGGGTGCGAGAACGTAATCCTGTTCGTGGCACCGTCGCGCTAGCCGCCAGGGAGATCCAGAATCAGCGTTCGCCACGGGCCCTCGCCGGCCATCGGCTGGGTACGGCCCTCCTTCCAATCCGCCTGAAGGTCGTCGTAATGACGGCTGCCCGGGTGGCCCGATTGGCCGGTGAAGGCCTGCCAACGCGAGCGCTCGGGCCGGGCGGGGTCGGCGACCATCCGCCAGCACGGGGCCCAGATGGCCGTGAAGGGATCGTTCGGATCCCAGCCGACCTGTGCGACCGTCTCCTGTGCGCCGCCCACCTCCAGCCGCCTGTTGAAGATTCGGGCGAATACCGGGTTCGCCGCGCCCAGGGCGTGCGGGAACACCAGCGGGTGGACGCGGCCCCACCGCCAGGCCTCCTGGTCGGGTCCGAGCCGGCCCTCCAGGTCGTCCATGGCGGCGCGAAGCGCGTCCAGCACCAGGTTGTCCCATGGGCGTCCGATCAGATCGTCGTCGCCCTCGTCCCAGAGCCCGAGCAGATGTGACTGCCATCGCCACGGCGAGGTCACATGGGCGATGAACCCGTTGTCGGCCCGGTCCAGCCAGCGCTCCGCGAGGTCGCGGTCGCCGATCGCCGCCCGGGCCACCTCCCTCCCCAGCCGCAGGGTGAACGCCTGGTAGATCGTCGCGGGAATGGAATCGGCGTACATGCCGCCGTCCCACGAGCGAAGGCGCTCGATCGCCGACAGCTCGCGCTGGTCGCGAGGCTGAAGGCGAACCAGGCGGTGTACGGTCTCGACGCCGGGGATCGAGTGCATGTCGGTCTGGATGGACTCGAAGCTCTCTAGGTCGTGTTCCGCCCGCGACGTGATCAGCTGCTCGATCCGTCGGGCGCGAAAGCCGTCGAGGTAGTCGCTCGAGATGTGATGCGCAAAGTCCTCCGGTTCGATCCTGTTGTTGGCGGTGACGAGGAAGCCACTCTCGGGGTCATCGGCACGCGGCATCTCCTCGTAGGGCACCCACCCGGCCCAGTCGTAGTCCCCCGTCCAGCCGGGCTTCGGCAGGTCGGGGGAGTCGCCGCGCCTGAGAGGGATGCGGCCGACCGTCTTGTAGCCGATCGAGCCGTGCCGGTCGGCCCAGACAAGATTCGACACGGGATGGCAGTGGTCGGCGAGCTGATCGACCATGTCCGGGCCGCTCGCGAAGTCGAGCACCCGGAAGTTCGCGGCCGTCAATCCGGGAAGGTCGAGAGCCGAGAAGCGCAGCGCGAGCGGCTCTGCCCGGTCCGCGCGGAGCGGGTCGTTGACGATCGGGCCATGAACGGTCCTGCGAACGACGAGCCGCTCGGGGTGCGGCTGCCCTTTGACCGCGATCTCCTCGGTGATCTTCTCGAGCGGACGCCGCTCGCCATCGAGCTCGTACTCGTCACCCTCGATTCGCTCGATGAACAGATCCATCACGTCCGCCATCACGTTCGTGAACGTCCATGCGACGTCGTTGTTCTGCCCGAACGACACGCCAGGGAGCCCCGGGAGCGATCCGCCCCGGCAGAAGCGGTCGCCCAGGTAGAGACCTACCTGATAGGTGATTCCGGGCATGCTCGGGGGAAGGTGCGGATCGCCGGCCACCAACGGCGTTCCGGTCGCCGAGCGCTCGCCGCTGACCGCCCAGTTGTTTGAGCCGGTCGCCTCGACCGCTAGCCCGAGGAAGCCCCGGACCTTGGCGATCTGCTCGGCGAGATCGAGACCGTCGCCGCTCCAGCCCGCGCCCGGGGTGAGCACCACCGGATTGCCCGCCGGATATCCGGGATCGAGCCGTGCCGCCAACTCCGGACCAAGCTCGCGCGTCATCTCCGCCCGCAGGAGCTCCCGCTCCCAGTTCGTCGACAGACCGAAGGACAGAAGCTTCGCCATGGCCAGGGCGTCCGCTGGCGTGAACGGGACGAACCGCTGGCGAAGGAGCTGGAACTCGACGGGAAGCGTCCGGTCCCGAGCGGCCGCGTTCACGCCGGCGCAATAGGCCTCGAGCGAAGCTCGCGCCTCCTGGTCGAGATCCTCGACCTCGGCCAAGGCCGCCCGCCGCAGCCCCAGCGTGCGCATGAAACGGTCCGTGGCCAGGGTCTCGCCGCCCGCGATCTCTGAGAGCCTGCCCGCGCCGGCGCGGCGGTAGAAATCGATCTGCCAGAGGCGGTCCTGGCCGTGGCAGAAGCCCTGGCCGAACCACAAATCGTGCGAGGTCTCCGCGCGGATGTGCGGTACGGCCCACCGGTCGCGCGAGATCTCGATCCGCCCCTCTACGCCGCCAAGCCGCAGAAGGCCCTTCGTTCGTGGAAGCGGCCGGCGAAAGAGCTGGTACCAGGCCCCGGCCGTCGTCGTGCCGGCGAGCGCCCAGAAGGCTCCGGCCGCGATGGCGGCTCGCTTGGCGATGGCGCCGACGTTCACGCCCCAACTGTAGGCGGGCCTCAATCGGTGAGGTCGTCCGCCAGGCGCTCCTCGGCGCGGAGCTTCTCCAGGTGAGCCTGCATGACCACCGCAGCGGCCGGCCGCAGCTCGTCCGGCACGTCATCCCAGGCGGCCGCCAGCAGCCGCGCCCGCGACCGCTCGCCCCGGTCGAGCGCGTCCACCAGCTTTCGCTCGCGGTCCATGCGGTGCTCGATGTATTCGCGCACCTTGGCGGCCGGGTCGGTCACGTAGGGGCCGTGCCCGGGGCAGATGAGCTCCAGGTCGAGCTCCGCGACGCGCCGAAGCGATTCGAGGTACGCCGCCAGCGATCCACCGTCTGGAGGAACGAAGGTTGAGCCCTCACCCAGGATCAGATCGCCGGTGAAACACACCCGGCCCATCACGAAGCAGACGTGGTCCTCTGAGTGGCCCGGCGTGGGAATCCTTTCGAGCGGCCCGTGCTCCGCGACCTCTGCGTCCAGCATCGGGACCGCCGCGGAGTGGTCGGCGTGGGAGTGCGTCAGCAGGATGCCGCCGAGCCCGCCGCGGCTCTCCACCTCGGCGCGGATGGCGGCGACGTGGGTCTCGTCGTCGGGGCCGGGATCGATCACGTACGCGGGGCCCTCCCCCACCACGTAGGTGTTGGTCCCGCTGAGCGTCATCGGCCCGGGATTCGGCGCCGTCAAGCGCACGATCTCCAGATGGCCGGGTGCGGGCTCGGCGGCGGGCATTCGGCGGCGGGGCCGCCCTACGACTTGCCCGCGACCGCCTGAAGGACGGCGTCTCGAGCGTCCTCGGGCTCCAGCACCACCAGATCCCCGACACCCTTCAGCACCTCGCGCACGAGCCAGTCGGTCGACCCGTATGGGAGCTCGACCACGACCGCGCCATCGGCGAGCTCGTCGGTGACGGTGCGCTCCTCCCGCAGCCACCGAGCGCGGTCCGGCGACACCCATACACGGGCGACGCCGGCGGTCCCGACCTCGCCGTGGACCAGCCACTCCTGTTCCGCCAGGCGCTCCTCGACCCCCTCGCGAGGCTCGAACGAGGTGTCCGTGATGCGAGCCTCCTTCATGCGGTCGAGGCGGAAGTGCCGTGTGTCCTCTCGGCCCAGGTCGTAGCAGCCGAGGTACCAGCCCTCTGGGCCGTTCACCAGCTGGTAGGGCTCGACCTCGCGCTTGATGAACTCGTCCTCGTTCTCCTTGTAGTAGTGGAGCTCGAGGATGCGGTGCTTCTCGATCGCCTCGTTGACGGCGCGCACCACCTCGGAGTCGTCGCGACCCGGAGCGATCTCCAAGCCCTCGTGCGACGGGTCGTGGCCAAGCGCCTCGACGATCTTCTCCCGCGCGGTCGAGAGCCCGGCCTGCGGAAGGTGGTCGCCGAACAGATCGATCGCCGCCACCAGTGCCTTCGCCTCGAGTGGCAGCAGCCGCGCCGGGCGCGCGAAGTTGTCGCCATAGGTGTCGGGATCGACCTGGATCTCGCCACCGTCGATCTCGGCATACAGCACATATGTCCCGCCGCCGAAGTTGACGACGTTCAGCACGTCCAGATCCTCGTGGAGCTCCTCGTGGCTGACGTTCAGCTCGTCAACGACCCGATCGACAGACAGCGTCGTCTCTTCCCGCGCCGCGCCGATGAGGAGCCCCGCGAGCGTCACGAGGCGCGCGAAGCGCTCCGGGCGGATCACCGCCTCGGAGCGCCCGTTCGACGAGCGGGGGCGCCCGTTGCCCTCGGCGATCGGGCGGCGGACCGTATCCGCGACATCGAACTCGGAGCGGTGGCGCCTTCGCAGGAGGTCGAGCCGCTCGGCCCCCTCCTTCGCGAGGTCCGCGGGCTCCAGCAGCTGGGCGTTCTCGCGCCAGCTGAGCACCCAGGAGACGAGCAGGCGCCCGGAGGCGTAGTCGGTCTCGTAGATCCAGCCGCGGCCCGGCGCGCCGTCCTTCTTGGTCGCTTTGCGGAGCTTCCCGAAGCCGCCGAAGTCGCGCTCGACGAGCCACGCGATCCGCTCGCGCAGGAACACCTTGGCTGTGCCCTCGATCTCGCCCATCTGCCAGTCGGCGCGGGACGCGTAGTCGCGGCGATCGAAGTCTTCTCGTGGCGCGAAGTCGTGCTCCGCCTTGGTGGCGTAGGAGACCTTGCCGCGGATGCGTGACAGGCGGAAGACGCGGACGTCGTCGCGCTCGTGCGAATGGCCGATCAAATAGAACTGGCCGTTACGGAAGACGAGATGGTAGGGATCGACCTTGCGGTCGGACTGCTCGTCGCGCTGCATCGAGTAGTAGCTGAACTCGATCGTCTTGCGCCGGGAGATCGCTGTCTCGATCTTGGCGAGCCGCTGCGAGAGCTCCCTGCCGCCGCCGGACGGCGCGAGCTTGACGTCGATGGGCGTCGAGTCCTCCTCCGTCAGGGGGCTCGGCCGGCCCCACGACACCTGCTGAAGCGCAAGCCGGAGCGGCTCGGCGTAGGCGAACTCGCCGTCCAACAGAACCAGCGCCGTGCGCAGCGCCGCCAGCTCGCCGTCGGTGAACTCGATCGGCGGCAGGTAGTAGTTCTCGGGCGGCAGCGCGTAGAGCTCGGCCTCGAAGAACCCCTCGGCGGGCTTCTCGACTTGAAGCGAGATCCCGAGGCTCTCGAGCTCGGCGCGGTCAGCGTAGAACCGGCGCGCAAAGGCGTCGTCGTTCATCGAGCTGTACCCCTCCACCTCCCGCTTGATCTCGAGCGCCGACACCGGGCGACCGTTGGCCATCAGGAACGAGATGAGGGAGAGCTGGCGGATCAGCTTCTCCGTGTCCTTCGCCACGAGGCGAGAGAATAGAGGCGCACCCATTGAGGACGCGCGGGTCGCGCGTCCTTCTACCGCAAATTGGGTGGGTCTACGCGGCGCGCTCGCGGAA
>JBJMKM010000016.1:0-23725 GCA_045805825.1 Solirubrobacterales bacterium | reverse complement strand
TAGCCGGAGTAGACGTGGACCTTGCCGTCCGGGAGCTTGACCGGGATCTGCACCGTCACCTCGCGGTACGGCGCCCAGAAGACGACGCGCAGATCGTCCGAGAGGCCCAGGCGGTCGCAGGCCTTGTTGAAGTAGTGGCGGACGATGTCGAGGTTGGAGATCTCGGCGCGCTGCCCCGGCTTGGGCCGCTCGTCGGCCTCGGCCTCGGTTTGCGCCTCCTGGACCGCGAGCGGCGACTTATCGGGATGCTCGCGCTCGCCTACTGCGTCGCTCGCGGTCTCGGTATCGCTCTCGGGCATCTCGCTCCTCGAATCTCGCTCCCCATGTGCCATCGTCGCACAAGCGCAATCGAGCGGTGAAGGTTTGGGCGCCTGCTACCCAGGTCCCGAGGGGCTCATGCCAAACTTGGTGCGCTGGGGCCATAGCTCAGTTGGGAGAGCGCGGCGTTTGCAACGCCGAGGTCGCGGGTTCGAGTCCCGCTGGCTCCATCGAGAGCCACGCAAGTGGAACATCGATCCACTTCGGCGAATCCAAGGCGAGAGAAGGATTGACCACGTTATGCGTGGTGAATTCTTCTCTCGTCCACTAAAGCGGGGCAATGGATGCACGTCCACGCGGTCGTGCGCGACGTGGGCACCGGTGAGCTGGTCTCCGATTCCCACTTCCGGCACCGTTACCGGCTCGAGGACGGCCTCGTCGTCCGGATGGACGTGCTGGACGAACCCGAACAGCCATAGCGGCTCGCCCGGTTGGCCGGCCAGCCGCCCGGGGTGAGATGGCATAGGGTTAGCTCGTTACGCCGCAGGCGCCTCGCAGGGATCCGCGGACGTCTGCACGAGAGGAGAGAGCATGGGCATGGATGTGGGTAGGGACCGTCCATCGTGGACGGGACGCCGTTGGACGGGCGCGGTCGCCTGTGCCCTGGTCGCGGTCGGCCTCGTTGCCCTCCCCTCGGGCGCGTCCGCCGCCTACGGCGGCGGCAACTGCCAGCCTTATGCCGAGAGGCCCTGCATCATCCCCTTCCCCAACGACCTCTGGACCAAGAAGGACAGCGACAGCCAGACCGGACTCGGGGTCCACCTGCCGCAGGCCGCGATGCCGACCAACCAGGCCGGCGCACAGATCGACGTCGCACCGTACAACCGCAACGACGGCTTCAGCCCCGGCAGCTCGATCGTCGCCCGCGTCCCAGGCCTCGACACACCGGCGGCACTTCAGAACACGAACCCCGCGCCGCTGACCGAAATGTCGCAGGCCTTCCGCAAGCGCGCGCCCGTCGTCCTCATCGACGAGAAGACTGGCAAACGCCAGCTCATCTGGGTCGAGCTCGACTCCAACGCCGGCAGCCCGGCGAACACGATGGTCCTCATCCATCCAGGGAAGAACCTCGAGTACGGCCACACCTACGCGGTCGCGATGCGCGGCCTGAAGGACGAGACCGGCGACACGCTGACCGCGCCCCCCTGGTTCAAGCAGTTCCGCGACGGCGGCCGCCTGCCCAAGGACCAGCGCTCGGACGGGGGGCGCTACGAGCACATCTTCAAGGTCCTGAAGAAGGCCGGCATCGGCCGGCACGGCCTCTACATGGCTTGGGACTTCACGGTCGGCAGCGCCAAGAGCCTCACCAGAACCCTCCTCCACATCCGCAACGCCTCGTTCCGCGGCCTCGGCGACCAGGACCTTGCCGACGGCGAGGTGATCGGCCACGCACCCAAGTTCCAGGTGGACAACGTCGAGACGAACCCCGACCCCGGAATCGCGCGCTACATCACGGGCACCTTCAAGATCCCCTGCTGGCTTGACCAGGCCGGCTGCCCGCCCGGCTCGTCCTTCGACTACGAGTCGTCGGATCGCTATGCGCATCCGGAGCGCACCCCCGGTAACCGGGCTACCGCGCCCTTCTACTGCATCGTCCCGAACGCGGCGACCCCCGGTCGTCCGGCGCGTGGCTCGCTCTACGGCCACGGGTTGCTGGGATCCGGCGACGAGATCCTGAGCGACTCGCAGGAGAACCTCGCCAGCGAGCACGACTTCATCATCTGCGCGACGGACTGGTGGGGGATGTCGGAGGGTGACGTCCCGTACGACATCTCCGCGCTGAAGGACCTGAACCTCTTCCCGTCGGTCGTCGACCGCCTGCAGCAGGGCGTGCTGAACACCCTGTTTCTTTCGCGGCTGATGAGGACCGACGACGGCTTCGCCTCCGATCCGGCGTTCCAGAAGAACGGCCAGCCGCTGCTCAAGACCAACAAGGGCTACTACTACGGCAACAGCCAGGGCGGAATCATGGGCGGCATCACGACCGCCGTGGCGCCCGACTTCAAGCGCGCCGTCCTTGGCGTCACCGGCATGGACTACGGCGGAGTGCTGCTGCAGCGCTCCACCGACTTCGACGCGTATGCGTCGTTCCTCTACGGCAACGTCGGCGGCGGCGGCTACACCGACCCGTCCCTGCACCCGCTGGTCCTGGACCTGATGCAGCAGCTCTGGGACCGCGGCGAGCCAGACGGCTACGC
Organism: Solirubrobacterales bacterium; assembly: GCA_045805825.1. Classification (GTDB taxonomy): domain Bacteria; phylum Actinomycetota; class Thermoleophilia; order Solirubrobacterales; family 70-9; genus AC-56. The sequence goes on along the minus strand of JBJMKM010000016.1, from coordinate 21,209 downwards.
GGCGCGGATGACGTCGGATCCTCTCCTCAACACGCCGACGCACAAGGTGCTGATGCAGACCGCGTACGGCGACTTCCAGGTCAGCCAGTACTCGGCCGCCGTCGAGGCGCGGACGATCGGCGCCAAGGCCCATCAGCCCGCGCTGGACATCCCGCCGCGTGGCCGGGACACGAACCTCTTCTACAAGATTCCCGCTATCCCGAGCTACCCGTACAACGGGTCGGCGTGGGTGATCTGGGACACGGGGACTGGCAACACCCAGGACCCGCCGATCACCAACACGTCACCGACCGAGAGCGACAATCCTCCGAACCACGACCCACACGAGGATCCCAGGGACACGCCGGAGGCCCGCACGCAGATCTCCGAGTTCCTGAAGGTGGGCGGCAAGGTGGTCGACGTCTGCGGCGGCGATCCCTGCCACACGTACAACTACGCGCCGTAGGCGAGCGAGCCTGACCCACGACCGGGTCAGCCCGGCTTGCCGTCCTGTCGCGACTCGAACTTCGCGCCGGCGTGCAGCAGCGCCGGCACCTGGTCCAACGGGTTGGGCGTGTTCAGCAGCACGACGCCCAGCTCGTGGCCGGCAACGCGCTGCGTGATCACGTAGCACCGTCCCGCGGCGTCCGTGTAGCCGGTCTTGAGTCCAGTGATCCCCTCCATCCCCTCGATGATGAACGGGTTGTTGTTGTAGAGATCGAGGAAGTTGCCCTTGATCGGGAAGGGGAACCGCGCCTCCCTGGTGGCCACGACCCGGCGGATCCACGGGTTCTCGAGGTCCGCGCGGGCGAGCGCGGCCAGGTCCATCGGGCACGAGTAGTTCCCCTGGTCGAGGATGCCGCTTGGCGTGGAGAAGCGCGAGCAGCGCAGTCCAAAGCGCTTGCGCCACGCGTTCATCCGGCGAACGAACGCACCGACGGTGCCGGCGTCGTGCTGGGCGAGCGCGATCGCGGCGTCGTTGCCGGAGACGAGCAACAGCCCGTAGAACAGGTCCTTCAGGGGCACCTTCTCGCCCTTCGGCAGAACGCCCACGCCCGAGCCCTCGTAGGCCAGCGCCTGGGGAGTGATCAGCACAGGCTCGTCCGGCTTGTGGCGCCTGGCGATGATGAGCGCGGTCATCATCTTGGTGAGGCTCGCGATCGGCAGTTGCTTGCCGGCATCGTGCCGCCACAGGACGCGACCCGTGTCCACGTCGAAGAGCACCCCGGCCCGCGGCTCGTTCCCTGGCGCGAAGTCGACGTCCACCGGCGGGTGCCGGCCCGCCGGCGCGAGCGCGTATGGCGAGTCGGGCAGGGTCGCGGCGTGGTGGCGCCGTTGCCGACGTAGGGCGTCCTGCGGCGCCCTTCGGTCGACGACGCGGTCCGTCGAGTGATCACCGCGGTCGGCCGGGGAGGTCCACAGATTCGGATCCACCAGGAGGAGGACCACCGCCGCACAAGCCACGAGCAGGACCGCGCCGGTCGCCACCCAGACCTTCATCGAGCCCAGGTTCTACCGGGCTTCGCGGATCGTGTGCTACTTCCCCGGTGGATTGCGGAGCGCGCCGAGCACGGCGAGCATCAGCATGAGGACGATCAGGAACGAGATGACCGAGAAGACGTCGAAGCCCGACTGGGCGGCGACGGAGGCCGTCGCCGCCCCGAATAGCAGGCAGAAGACGAGCGCGATCCACAGGAACACCTCACGCACGGAGCTCTCCGCAGTCTTCGGAAGCAGGTCGGGGCATGGTCTCTACGCGAAGCTGCCGGGCGGGCCCAGCGCCTTTCTGCCCCGGTACCGGTTGGCGAACAGCTTGATGGCTGCCAATCCGAAGACGAAGCCTCCGACGTGCGCCCAATAGGCAATCCCCTCGCCTCCCGCAGCGCTCGTCGTCACCTGCCCAAGGGCGGGCAGGAACTGCAGCACGAACCAGATCGCCAGCAGGATGGCTGCGGGGATCTCGACGATCGTCACGAACAGGATGATCAACACGAGCGTCAGGACCCGCGCCCGGGGGAACAGGAGCAGATAGCCGCCTAACACGCCGGCTATCGCCCCGCTCGCCCCGATCGCCGGCACCGTCGAGGACGCGCTCAGGAGCGCCTGCGTATACGCCGCGACCACGCCGGCAAGCAGGTAGAACGCGATGAAGCGCGGCCTGCCCATCGAGTCCTCGATGTTGTTTCCGAAGATCCACAGGAACAGCATGTTGAACGCGATGTGCAGGATTCCCCCGTGCAGGAACATCGACGTGAATACGGTCGTCCACCACGGGGGAGAGTCAAGCTTCGCCGAACCGTCATAGCCCTGCTGTCCCTGGCATACGACGCGCTGGCCCGAGATCCCGCATTCCGATCCGGGATGAAGCAGCCGGTAGGGCATCGCGCCGTACTCAAGAGTCACCTCGTCGCTCTGCGAGAGGCCGGCGATCCGGGGCGACGTGCTCGAGCCCGGGTCGGATGACAGCGTCAGCTGCCACACGAAGACGGCGACGTTGATCACGATCAGCGCGACCGTGACCACCGGGAAGCGAAGCGTCGGGATGTTGTCCTTGACCGGGATCAGGGGGCGCGAAGCCTATGGCGCCCCTGCCGACGAAGCCCCGATCAGCGCCGATCCTTTGCCTGGTCTACGCTCTCACTTCAGCTCGGAAAGAGATACCGGGCGAGCAAGCACCCAAGAAGGGGGAGCAGTTCATGATCAAGAAGCTCTCGGCAGGGCTGGTGGCCGCGGTTGTCTGCACTGCGCTGGCGTTCGCCGGAACGGCGATGGCCCGCGGCGCTGACACCGGCGTCACCATTCACGGACCCGAAGGCGACTTCCACGGCAAGGTCCTCAGCGAGAGGGCCAAGTGTCAGGAAGGCCGCAAGGTCGTCGTTTACAAGCAGAAGGGCCGCACCCAGAAGCCCTCAGTGGACCAGAAGATCGCCTCGGACATCTCCGAGCGAAGCGGAAGCGTCGGCGTCTGGAGCGTCGGCAACACCGGCTTCAAGAAGGGTAAGTTCTACGCGAAGGCAGCCCACTCTCGCGGCTGCAACGTCGGCTTCAGCAAGACCATCAAGCTCTAGGAGGATGCGAAGAGGCGGCGCGCGATCGGCGCGCCGCCTCTTTCTCCGAGCAGGCCGTGGGTCCGGGAACTGACAACGGGAACCGGCGCTTTTTCCACTGCCCTTACCTAGTCTGCGATGTGGGCTCGGCGGCAGGCCGAGCGAGTCGAGTAGAAGGGGGCACAGATGCGCCGAATGAGGCTGTTTGTTGGCTTCGTGGTGATGGCCATGATCGGGACGTTTGCCATCGCTGGCCTCGCTGGTGCGGCCGACCGGGCGCCAACCGTCATCAAGATCCGCGGCGACAACGGAGACTTTCACGGCCGGATCACGAGCACGCGGGGCGCATGCCTTGGCCATCGGACCGTCAAGGTCTTCAAGCAGAGGGGCGACCGTCAGAACCCCAAGCGAGACAAGGTGATCGGGACGGACACGTCTGAGCGTCGCAATGACGTCGGCATCTGGTCCATCGGTAATAGCGGGTTCAAGCGCGGTGACTTCTACGCGAAGGCCAAGAGGACCGACGCGTGCAAGCTCGCCTTCAGTAAGACGATCTCGCTGTAGTTGTTGGGATGCCGCGGGGGCTCAGGCCGCCGCGGCGCGTCCTTCGGCAACCTCGCGGGCGCTCTCGTCCGCGTGATAGGAGCTGCGGACTAGCGGCCCCGCTGCGACCGACTCGAAGCCGAGCTCATACGCGGCGTCCCGGAGGGCGTCGAACTCGTCAGGGTGCCAGTAGCGGATGACCGGAAGGTGCTGCTCGGTCGGGCGCAGGTACTGCCCCACGGTGAGGATCTGGACGCGGTGCTCGCGCAGGATCCGGAACGCGTCGACCATCTCGTCGAAGGTCTCGCCCAGCCCGACCATGAGGCCTGACTTGGTGACCACCCCGTCGCCGCCCATCTCCCTGGCCAACCGCAGCACGCGGGCGGAGCGCATGAAGTCGGATCCGCGGCGCGCCTTCGGGTAGAGCCGCGGGACCGTCTCGACGTTGTGGTTGAAGACGTCGGGCCGCTCGTGGATCACCTTCGCAAGGGGCATCTCCTGCCCGCGGAAGTCGGGGGTCAGGACCTCGACCTTGCACTCGGGCGCGAGCATCCGGATCGACCGGATCACGCCGACGAACGCACCGGACCCGTAGTCCGGCAGGTCGTCGCGGTCGACGCTCGTGACCACGGCGTGCCGCAGACCCATGATCCGAACCTGGTTCGCCACCCGCATCGGCTCCAGCGGGTCGTTCCATGTGGGCTTGCCCGTCTGCACGTTGCAAAAGCCGCAGCGTCGCGTGCAGACGTCGCCCAGGATCATGAACGTCGCCGTCCCGCGCTCCCAGCACTCGCCGACGTTCGGGCAGTTCGCCTCCTGGCAGACCGTATGCAGGTTGTCGGCCTCGATCGAGGACTTCAGGCGCCGGTACGTCGGCCCTCCCGGCGCGGGGACCTTGAGCCACGGGGGTTTTCGCTCGCGAAACGGCCGGCCCTCGGCAACGCTCATGCCGCCGGGCTTTGCCCGGGATCGAGTGACGTGAAGGGCGCCGGACTCCATGCGATTTACGCTAGCGCGGCAGGTTGAATGACGGCCGCGAGCTCGTGCCAAGAGACCTCACGCGGTTCGCGGCCGTAGACCTCGCCGAAACGGTCTCGCACCGTCGTCGCGAACCCGTCGAGGTCCTGCTCGGCGCCCAGCTCGCGCGTCAGCGAGGTCATCCGGCACGACTCGATCCCGCACGGGACGACCCACTCGAACGGCTGCAGGTCGTTGTTGACGTTGATCGCGAAGCCGTGGGTGGTCACGCCGCGGCTGACGTGGACCCCGATCGAACCGATCTTCCGCCGCGCGGGAGTCCAGACGCCGGTCAGCCCCTCGACGACCTCGGCCTCGATCCCCCAGTCTGCGAGGGACCCGACGATCACGCGCTCCATCCGGCGAATGTAGTCGTGGACGTCGTCGCGGTAGGGCCTGAGGCTGACGATCGGGTATCCGACCAGCTGGCCCGGTCCGTGGTAGGTGACGCGGCCCCCGCGATCCGTGTCCAGCACGTCGATCCCCTGCATCCGGTACCAGTTCTCGCCCATCGGCAGCTCGTCGGCGGTCGTGCGCCGTCCCTTCGTGTAGACCGGCGGGTGCTCGAGGAGCAACAGTACGTCCGGGACCTCTTCGGCCTGACGGGCGCGCTCGATCTCCTTCTGCAGCAGTCGGGCCTCCTCGTAGGGCACGAGCCCGGGTCGAACGGTCAGCAACTCGTCCACGTGATCAGTTTGTCACGCGGCTGCGGGGTGCCCGGCGCCCGCGGCCTCGAGCCGCTCCATCGCGACCGTGCGGGCGGCGTCGAGTGGCGTGATCGCGCGATCCTCCGCCGTCCGAAGAATCCCCTCGAGGTTTTCCTCGATGCCCAGGACCAGCTCCCGAGCGTGCTCTTCGCTGTAGCCGCGGATCTCCCGATAGACGTGGATCAATCCGCCCGCGTTGACCACGAAGTCGGGCGCATACAGGATTCCGCGCTCGGCCAGGGACTCGGCGAGCGATTCGTCGGCGAGCTGGTTGTTGGCGCAGCCACAGACGATCTCGCAGCGCAGAAGCGGCAGGTTCGCAGCGTCGATCGCGCCCCCGAGCGCGCAGGGGGCGAGGATGTCGCAGTCGGCGACGATCTCTTCGTCGGGCGCGATCCAGCGCGCCCCGAGCGCTTCGGCGACGCGGCGCTTCGCCGGATCGATGTCCGATGCCGCGACCTCGGCCCCGTGCTCGACCAGACGGCGGGCGAGCTTCTCGCCGACGTGCCCGAGCCCGGCGATTGCGATGCGTAGGCCCGCGAGCTCCGCGGAACCGAAGCGAACACGGGCGCACGCGCGCATGGCGGCCTCGACTCCGAGCGCCGTGAATGGACTCGGATCGCCCGATCCCCCGCGCTCGGGGGGCAGCCCCGTCACGTGGGCCGTCCGCTCCCGGATCGCGACCAGGTCAGGCGGCGAGATCCCCACGTCCTCGGCCGTGATGTAGCGGCCGTCCAGCGACTCGACGAGGTCGCCGAAATCCAGCAGCAGATCGCGCCGCTCCTGCCCGGTTGCGGCGTGCGAAGGTGCGCAGATGACCCCCTTGCCGCCCCCGAGCGCAAGGCCGGCGGCGGCGGCCTTGAAGGTCATGCCCCGCGCCAGACGAAGGGCGTCCCGGATGGCGTCGGTCGTCGCCGGGTAGTGCCACAGTCGCACCCCGCCGAGAGCCGGGCCCAGGGTGGTCGAGTGGACCGCAACGATCATGTACCGCCCGCTGCGCGACCCCCGGCGGAGCACCAGGTCCTCATGCTCGAGAGGAACCGGCGCGACCGTGCCATTCCGGGCCTCCGCACCCGGAAGCACCGGCCCAGGCGCTGGGCTGGAGGATCGCGGAGTGGCGACAGCGCTCATCGGGACACCTCCCAGGCCTCGAGCCTCGATTTGACGTCGCCGAGGAAGCGCGCTGCGTCGGCGCCGTCCAGTGCCCGATGGTCCCAGGACATACACAGGTAGGTCATCGGGTGGACCGCGATCGAATCGCCGTCGTCGGCCTCCACCACGACCGGCCGTTTTACGATCGCCTCCAGGTCGAGGATCGCCACTTGGGGCTGATTGATGATCGGCGTCGCCAGGACCGCGCCGAACTGTCCGGGGTTCGTGATGGTGAAGGTGCCGCCGTGTACCTCGTCGGGCTCGAGCTTTCGCGCCCTTGCCCGCTCGGCCACGTCGGCGATCGCGGCCGCCATGCCCTCGAGGCTCAACCGCTGCGCCCGCCGGATGACCGGCACGATCAGCCCGTCCTCGAGCGCCACCGCGATCCCGAGATTGACGTCGTCGTGGTAGACGATGTCACTCCCGTCGACCGAGGCGTTCAGGCGTGGGTGCTCCTGGAGCGCCTCGACCGCTGCGCGGGCGACGAACGCGAGGTAGGTGAGGTTGACTCCGCGCCGCCGCATGCTGTCACGCAGCTCAGCGCGCCTGGCGGCCACCCGGGCAAAGTCCGCCTCGACGATAGTCGTGCAGTGCGCTGCCGTGCGCCGGCTTTCGGTCATGTGGCGCCCGATTGCCTGGCGCATCACCGACATGGGTTCGCGGCGCGTTGGCCCCACCAGCTCCTCGACCCCCTGAGGCGGGGCGCCCGCCGGTGCAGCCGGGGCTGCCTCGGTCCCGGCCTCGCTCGGCTGCGGCGCCACCGCCTCGTCGGGTCGATAGGGGGACTCGATGTGCAGGAGGGGCTCCGGCCGTCCATCCGGAGCACCCTCCTGCGCCTCGATGTGTGCGAGAACGTCCTTCTTGCGCACCCGCCCGCCGATGCCGGTGCCCTTGACCCGCTCGAGATCGACACCGTGCTTGTCGGCGATCCGGCGGACGACGGGGGAGTAGAAGCGCGAGCGGTCCTCCTCGCCGTCGTGCGTCTCCTTCGGGGCGGCGGGTTGGGCCTCCTGCGTCGCGGCAGGAGCCTCCGCTTGCGGTTCACCCCCGTTCCCCGCGTGCTCGTCGGGATGCGCTTCGCCCGGCCTGGCCTCGGCGTCGATCCGGGCCAGCGGCGTCCCAACGGCGACGGTGTTGCCGGGCTCGACGAGGATCGATTCGACGCGGCCGGCCGCGGGTGCCGGGATCTCGACATCGATCTTGTCCGTCGTCACGTCGCAGATGGGCTCGTCGGCCTCGACCCAGTCGCCGGGGCGCTTTCGCCACTCGACGATCGTCCCCTCGGCGACGGAAACCCCCATCTGGGGCATCACGACGTCGACCGCACTGCCGGTGGCCTGCTCAGTAGGCGAGGAGCTCACGGCAGGCCTCCTTCATGTCGTCGAGCTGGGGCAGCACGGACTGCTCGAGCGGCGGGCTGAAAGGAATCGGGACATCGGGTGCGGTGAGCCGGCGGACCGGCGCGTCGAGGTCCTCGAACGCCTCCTCGGTGACGATCGCCGCCACCTCGGCACCTACGCCCGCGGACCGGGTCGCCTCGTGCGCCACCAGGACCTTGCCCGTCTTGCGAGCGCTGGCGAGAATCCCGTCTCGGTCCAGCGGGGCGAGTGTCCGCAGGTCGATCACCTCGATGTCCTCGCCGAGCTCCTCGACCGCGCGGAGCGCCAGGTGGACGCTCGAGCCGTAGGCGATGACGCTCATCTCCTCGCCGGGCCTGGCGACTCGAGCCTCGCCAAGCGGGACGGCGTATTCGCCTTCGGGGACCTCGTCCTTGACATGGCGATAGAGCCCCTTGTGCTCGAGATAGCAGACGGGGTTGGGGTCGCGGATCGCGCTCACCAGCAGCCCCTTCGCGTCGGCGGCGGTCGCCGGGGCCACCACCTTCAGGCCGGGCGCCTGAAGGAACCAGGCCTCCGGGTTCTGTGAGTGGAAGGGACCGCCGGAGAAGCCTCCGCCTGACGGAAGGCGGACCACCATCGGGACCGCGACGCCCTGGCGGTAGTGCAACTTGGCGGCCACGTTGACCAGCTGGTCGAAACCGCACGAGATGAAGTCCGCGAACTGCATCTCGCAGATGGGCCGCAGCCCCTCGACGGCGGCGCCGACCGCCGCGCCGATGATTGCGTTCTCGGCGAGCGGCGCGTCAAGGCACCTGTCGGACCCGAACTCCTCGACGAACCCGTCGGTCACTTTGAACGCGCCGCCGAACGCCCCGATGTCCTCGCCGATGCAGAAGACGGACTCGTCCCTGCGCATCTCGGTGCGCAGAGCGTCGGAGATCGCCTCGAGGTAGGTCATCTCGCGTGTGCCGGCGACCTCGGGCGCGGCCTGCGGCCGGGCTTCCTCGACGGCGCTCATGCCGCCCTCCTCTCCATTGGAGCCGCTCCGTTGCCGTTGCCGCTCTGCGCCCAGCGCGACCAGGGAGCGTTGCCGTCGCCGAGCGGCTCGAAGTGATCCGCGTAGACCCCGGCGGTCGCGATTTCGGGATCGGGCATGGGCGACTCGAGCGCCCTCTTTGCGCATTCGTCGACGTAGGCGCGGACCTCGTTGCGGATGCCCTCCACCTCCTCGGTGGAGAACCCGTGGTCGCCGACCAGGCGCTCCGCGTAGCGGTCGATCGGATCGCGACGCTCCCACTCTTCGTGGAGCTCCTTCGGGACGTATCGCATGTCGTCGTGCGCACCGTGGCCGTGCATCCGCATGGTCTGGCACTCGATCAGCGTGGGGCCTCCTCCAGCCCGCGCCAGATCTGACGCTTCACGCGCCGCCTCGAAGACGGCCTCGACGTCGTTGCCGTCCACGTTCACGCCCGGGAACCCGTACGTATGGGCCCGCTCGACGGGATCGACGGCGAACTCGAGCTCGTTCGGCGTGGAGTAGGCGAACCGGTTGTTCTCGAGGATGAAGACGATCGGCAGCCGGTGGATGCCGGCGAAGTTCATCACCTCGTGCCACTGGCCGTTGGCCGTCGAGCCCTCCCCGAAGAAGGTCATCGCGATCCGGGGCTCCCGGCGCATCTTGAACTTCAGCGCCATGCCGGCCGCGACGAGCGCCATGTCGGGAAGCATCGAAACCATCCCAACGCATCCGAGCGTGCGGTCGCCGAAGTGCATGTTGCCGTCCTTGCCGCCGGTGACTCCGGCGGCCCGCCCCATGTAGTTCGCCAAATAGCGATCCGGGGTCACGCCCCGGATCAGATGCGCGCCCAGGTCCCGATGCAGGATGCACATGCGGTCCTCGGGCTTCAGGACGAATGAGGCGCCGACCGAGATCGCCTCCTGTCCGCGGCCGTCGTAGAACGAGCCCGGCACCTTGCCCTGCTTGTACAGGGTCAGCGCGCGCTCCTCCGACGCGCGCATCATCACCATGAACCGGAAGAGGATCGCCCGGTCCTCCCGCGTCAGCGGCACATCGACGAGTTCGCGTACGCGCTCACGCGCGACGACGCTCGCGTCCGTTCTCTCCATATTCCCGTCCGCCTTTCACTCGGGCCCCGCGACGGGATCTCCGTCTGCCGGGCCGTTGTCGCCGCTCACGGGATCTCCGATCGCGACGCCTACGGACAAGGGCGTGGAGGGTTCTCCCCACACCCCTATGTGTCAATTCCTACCCGATTCTACATTCGGGACACGACGGCGCAAGGGCGTGACGCTCGAGGCCCGGGCGCTACATCTGCCGTGGCCGCGTGTTGTTGTGGTTGAGGGCAGACGGAGCGAATCCAGGGAGGCCGTAAATGAGCATCGCGGCGAGTCGGGCCGGGCAGGTTGCAACAACGCTGGTCGCGGCTGGGCTTCTTCTGGCTGGCGCCCTGCTCGCGGCCTCATGGGCCCAAGCCAGCGAGCTCGCCTACCGCGGCTGCACGACGAACGATCGCGAGCTCGGCCCTTCGGGCTCAGGAGCCTGCACCAAGATCCCACGCTCCGCCGGCTCAGTCAAGGCTGTCGCATTGAGCCCAAACGGGAGGTCGCTGTACAGCGCCGGCTACGTAGACGGATCCACGTACGCGATCGCAGAGTTCGATCGCGATCCGAACACCGGCGCGCTCAAGTACCGCAGGTGCATTACGGACCACTCGGGGTCTGGCGGGTGCGACGTGATCCCGGGAGCCAGGAGGGCCGACCCCCTCGCCCCTTTCTACGGCCTGCGGGCCATCACCGTGAGCCCGGATGGGGACTCCGTATATGCCGTCGGGTACTACTCAATCGCCCGCTTCGAACGCAATCCCGCGACCGGCGTTCTCGCCTACCGCGGCTGCATCACCGGCTACGCCACGCGCGGCGGCTTGCATTCGTGCACCAAGATCCCCACCGCCACCGACGGCGGCGCCGGGTCCGGTCTTGCCTTCCTGTCGGACATCGCGGTGAGCCCCGATGGCAATTCTGTGTATGTCACAGCCCCGATGATCTACGAAGGTGATGGCGACGCCACCGTCGCTCAATTCGACCGCGATCCCGGCAGCGGCGCGCTCACGTGGCAAGGGTGCGTCTCCGGAAACGTGGACCTGGGCCCCTCTGGGAGCGGGGCCTGCACGATGGTCCCCAAGGCGAATCCATATGCGCTGGACACTGGCCTGAGTCCCGAGTCGCTGACGTTGAGCCCGGACGGCGAGTCGCTCTACACCGGCTCGTCGCGCGACTGCGATGACTACGGCTGCTGGGGCAGTTGGGGCCTGGCCCGCTTCGACCGCGATCCGGCGACCGGCACTCTCACCTTCCGTGGCTGCATCACCGGCAACGAATACAGCGGCCCGTCCGGCTCCGGAGCCTGCGCCGCGATTCCGGACACGAGGCTGGACAAGGAAGGTCCTGGATTGATCGGCAATGCCCTCGCAACGAGCTCCGACGGCAAGTCGCTGTACGCCGGTCACGGCGCCGTGGTGGCCCGCCTCCACCGCAACCTCATAACCGGTGCCATCAGGTACCGGGGGTGTATCACCGGGAGCAGGCTCCTCGGTCCGTCCGGCTCAGGTGACTGCCGCGTGACACCCGGCGCGACCAAGCGCGGACGCTACTCGGACCTGAGCGGCGTGCAGGCCCTCGTGCCGAATCCGAACGGGAAGTGGCTCTACGCGGGTGGGGCCAGCAAGGCAATTCGTCTTGGGCGGGACCCTGACACCGGCGCCCTTTCGTTGCGCGAGTGCCTGACTGGCGACAAGCGCAGCGGTCCCTCGGGTTCCGGTGCATGCAGGCTGATTCGGGGAGCCACCGAGAACGGTCACGGCTCGGCTCTCGGCAACCAGGACGTCGCGCTCGCATTAAGCGAGGACCGCAAGTCGCTTTACATGGCCTCCGGGCAGCCGTATCGGATCGCACGCTTCGGCTTCGTCACGGCCCACCGACGCTGAATCGCTCGCGCCCCCCGGTCCGGCGAAGCGGCGCGGGTGGGTGCGGTAGCTAAAGGGCGAGGCCCAGCGGCTCTTCGAGCAGGTTCCGGATCCGGTCGAGGAAGCGCGCGCCATCGGCGCCGTAGAGGATCCGGTGGTCGCAGGCGAGCGTCATCGGCATCACACTGCCGACCGCGATCTCGCCGTCTCGGACGACCGGCTGCTCGGCGATGGCGCCTACCGCGAGGATTCCGGCCTGCGGGGGGTTGATGACGGCGGCGAAGTTCGAGATTCCGAACATGCCCAGGTTCGAGACGGTGAACGTGCCGCCGGAGAGCTCCGGCGGCGTGATCGTCCCCTCGCGCACGCGCTCGGCCAGAGCCCGGGTCTCGGTCGCGATCTGACGCAGCCCCTTGGTGTCGGCGTCGAAGACTGTCGGTACCACCAGGGCATCGCGCGCGGCGACCGCCACCCCGATGTTCACGCGCGAGTAGAGCTCGAGCCGGCCGTCACGGTAGGCGCCGTTTGCCCGCGGGTGCTCGCGCAGCGCGATCGCTGAAGCCTTGACGACCATGTCGTTGAAGGAGGGAACGGGCTCACCCTCTGCGGCGGCTCTCTTCAGGCGGATGCGTGCATCCACCGCCCGGGTCATGTCCACCTCGACAGACAGGTAGAAATGCGGCGCGGTGGCCTTCGACTCGGCCATTCGCCGCGCGACCGTCGATTGAAGCTTGGTCAGCTCCTCGAAGGAGACGCTGCCCTTTGCGGTCTCGGGGCGCTCGCCGACGCCCGGGGTCGGCGCGGCGGTCTCAGGCGCGGCAGCGGGAGCGTCGGTCGCCGCCCGCTCCACGTCAGCCTTGACGATGCGTCCGCCGGGACCTGAGCCGGCGAGCCTGGCGAGATCCAGCCCGCGCTCCCGAGCGATGCGGCGGGCGAGGGGGGAGGCCTTTACGCGACCGTCGCCATCAGGGCCAGGGGATGGTGCGGCCGGCGCTTGGGAAGCGGAGGGGGCGGGTGCCGGGAGAGGGTCCGGAGCATGGACGCGAGGTTCCCGCGAAGCGGCCGACCCAGGGACGGGGGAGGGGCTCTCCCGGTGCTCGCCCCCTCCGCTTCCCTCGGCAACGGCTTCACCCGGCTCCCCGACCCTTGCGATCACCTCGCCGATGGGCAGGGTGGCCCCTTCCTCGGCCACGACCTCGATCAGCGTCCCGCCGGCCGGCGCCTCGTAGACCATGTTGGCCTTGTCTGTTTCGATCTCGACCAGCTCGTCGCCCTGCTCGACGGAGTCGCCGGTCGACTTCATCCAACGCAGGATCGTGCCCTCCTCCATCGAGTCGGAGAGGCGGGGCATGACGACGTCGGTGGCCACTAGAGCGATCCCTCCAGGGTCGCGAGCGCCGCGCTCACCACATGCTCGGCGTGCGGGATCGCGGCCTGCTCCATGCGCTTGGCGTACGGCATGGGCACATCCGCCCCGGTGACGCGCTGTACCGGCGCGTCCAGGTGGTCGAAGGCCTGCTCGGTGATCAGGGCGGCGAGATTCGCGCCGACGCCGCCGTGCGGCCAGCCCTCCTCGACGACGACGCAACGGTTCGTCTTGCGCACCGAGTCGAGGATGGTGTCGAGGTCGAGCGGGCGCAGCGTGCGCGGGTCGATCACCTCCGCCTCGGCGCCGTGCTCGTTCGCCAGGGTCTTGGCAGCCCGCTCGGCGACGTCGACCATCCGCAGGATTCCGACGATCGTCACGTCGCTGCCCTCGCGAAGGACCGCGGCCTCCCCGAAGCTGACGAGAGGGCCCTCGCCGTCGCCGTTTGATTCGGGGACCTCCCCGCGCGCGCCGTACAGGGTCTCGTGCTCGATGAAGATCACCGGGTTGTCGTCGCGGATGGCCGCCTTGAGGAGGCCCTTGCCGTCCGCCGGGGTCGACGGGCACGCAACGAGCACTCCCGGGATCTGGACGAACAGCGCCTCGAGGCTGTGGGAGTGCGTGGGGCCGAGCTGGTGGCCTCCACCGCCGGGCATGCGGACCACCATCGGGACGCGCGCCTGGCCGTTGAACATGTACGGGATCGCCGCCATGTGGTTGACGATCTGGTCCATGGCGAGTAGGGAGAAGTTCACGGTCATGATCTCAACGACCGGCCGCAGCCCCGCCATCGCAGCGCCGACGCCGGTGCCGACGATCGTGTTCTCCGAAATCGGGGTGTCGCGCACGCGCTTTTCCCCGAACTCGTCCAGTAGCCCCTCGGTCACCTTGAAGGCGCCCTGGAACACGCCCACGTCCTCGCCCATGACGAAGACATTCTCGTCGCGGCGCATCTCCTCCGCGAGGGCCTCGTTGAGCGCCTGGCGCATCCGCATGACGGCCATCAGCCGGCGCCCTCCGCCTCATCCTCGTCGCGGTCCTCGAGTGCGTCGGCCGCGTCGCGGTCGTCCATCGTTTGATCCGGACGGCGCCCGCGCGCGCTCTCCCGGCCGGCATAGGCGGCGCCGGCCTCCGCGAGCCTCTTCGCCTCGCCGGCGGCGCCAATCTCGCGCTCTTCCTCCCCGGGGTGGGGATCCGGCGTCCGCTCGTCGACCGCGTACCAACCGGGCACCTGCTCCCCGACGACGTAGAGGTGGTCGTAGAGCGACTCGAGCGCCGGCTCGGGCGAGGCGTCGGCGAACGCGACCGCGTCCATCACTCGCTGCTCCACTCGCTCGCGCATCTGCTCGACCTCTTCCTCGGGGACGACGCCCTCGGCGAGCAACCGGTCGCGAAAGACCGTGATCGGGTCCTTCTTGCGCCACTCCTCCACCTCTTCCTTGGTCCGGTAAACCTCGGGATCGGCGGCTGAATGGCCACGAAACCGGTACGTGAACGCCTCGACCAGGGTGGGCCGGCGGTCCTCGCGCGCGATGCGGATGTGCTCGGAGACGACGTCGCGGACGGCCAGGACGTCCATCCCGTCCACGCGGACACCCGGCACGCCCAATCCCTCCGCCTTGCGGGAGAGGTCCGTGACAGCGGAGTGGCGCTCGATCGACGTCCCCATCCCGTAGAGGTTGTTCTCGACCAGGAAGACGATCGGGAGCTTCCATAGGGCGGCGAGGTTCATCGTCTCGCCGAAGTTCCCGGTGTTCGACGCGCCGTCGCCGAACATGCAGACGGTCACCGAGTCATCGCCGCGATAGTCCGAGGCGAGCGCCAGGCCCGCGGCGATTGGGAGATTGCCGCCGACGATGCCGTAGCCGCCCATGAACCGGCGCTCGAGATCGAAGATGTGCATCGAGCCGCCGCGCCCGCGCGAGCATCCGTCCTCGCGGCCGAAGAGCTCCGCCATCACGTTCTTCGGATCGGTCCCTCGGGCGATGGCGTGACCGTGCGTGCGGTACGTGCCGATCAGGTAGTCGTCGCCGCGCATCACCGACGTGGTGCCGACGATCGTCGCCTCCTCGCCGATCGCGAGGTGGAGGAATCCACCGGCTTTCGCCTGTTGGTATTGGCGGCCCGCCTCCTCCTCGAACCGGCGGATCAACGCCATCGTCTCCAGCAGCTCGCGGCAGGTATCCGCGTCGGGGAGCGGGTGCGCGCCCGCGCCTTTGCCATCGCCGCCCGCGGTCACGGTCGGCCCCTGAGCTACGTCCGGTTCAGCCGTCTCCGTGCGCTCCTTGTCCACCGCCGCTCACGATAACGACCGGGCGGCGGCGCGCACCGCATCCTCCAGGCGGTCGTCGCCCCAGAAGACCTCGCCGTCCACCACCACGCTCGGCACGCCGCGAACGCCGAGGTCGCCGGCGCGCTCGGTCGCCTCGCGCAGCGCCGACTTCAGCGAGTCGCGCTCGACGGCGGAGAGCATTGCCCGCGGATGGATCTCCGCCGCGGCGCCCGCCAGGAGTACGTTGTCGGGGTCGCCCAGGTCGCGCCCGGCCGCAAACGCCTGCCGGAACGCGGCAAGCGAGAACGAGACGGTGCGGCCGAGCTCCTTCGCGTAGGTGGCGGCACGCATGGCGAACAGCCCGTTCGGGGGCCAGGGCTCCGGCCAGCGGATCTTGGGAAGCCCGTATTCGGCTGCCCGTCGCTCGCACTCCGCCATGCCGCTCTCGCGGTCGGCGCCGAGTCCCCACGACGAGCGGTCGAAGCGCTTGAACAGCCCGCCGAGGAGGATGGGCTGCCATTCGGGTGGGCGCATGCCCGCCTCGGCGGACAGGCCGTTTATCCGCTCGGCCGCGAGATAGGCGTAGGGCGAGCCGAGGTCGTAGTAGAAGACCGGGCCTTCGCTCACGCCGACCCCAGCCAGGCCACCACGTCTGCCGCATTCCGGTCAGGTGGAAAGACGGGATAGAAGACCTTGTCGATCCGTCCCTCGCGAGCCACGAGGGTTAGTCGCCGGTACAGGCGCATCCCGGCCACCCCGAACGTGGGGAGCCGCAGCGCGTCGGCGAGGGCGAGCTCCGGGTCGCTCAGGATGGGATAGGGAAGCCCGACCCGCTCGGCGAACTCGACTTGATCCGCGACAGGCTGAGCGCTGAGCCCGAGGACGTCGGCGCCCAGGGAGCGAAGCTCTGCGAAGTGATCCCGGAAGGCACACGACTGTGGGGTACAGCCCCGCGCGCCCGGAATGTCGTCCCAGCCCTCGGGTAGTGGCTCGCCCGGCCGGCCGGTGCGCGGATACAGGTAGAGGACGAGCGTTCCCCCGGCGGCCTCGCTGAGATCGACCTGATCACCGGATGTCGACGGCAACGCCACAGGCGGAACCGCCATTCCCTCGAGATGGTCGGCGGCGCCGTCGTCCATCGGCGCCGGAAGGCCGGGCGGCATGACGTAGGGGTTCACGGGGTCGGCCATGCGACCACGATACGGGCGGGCCGCAAACGCCGGGGCCCTCGATAGGGTGCCGTTGGTGTTTCGGGGACTCACGGCGCGGATCGCAGCGTTGGTGGCCATCATCGCCGTCGTGGCGCTGGCGGCAGCGGGCTGCGGCACGAAGACGATCGATCAGGGCGACGAGATCGACCTGGTGCACAAGCAGCTCGCGCAGGACAACCTGAAGGCGAAGTCCGTCGAGTGCCCGGACGATGTCGAGGCCAAGGAGGGCAACACGTTCGAGTGCGACGTCACGCTCACCAACGGCGACACCGGCGTCTACACGATCACGATCGAGAGCGTGAGCGGCGACAACGCCAATCTCAAGGTCACCGGAGCCAAGAGCACCGGCAAGTCGAGCAAGTAAGCGGCGCCGAAGCTAGGCGTGGATGGCCCAGCCATCCACGGCGCGGGCCGCGTCCAGGATCGCCTCCGACATGGTCGGATGCGGATGCACGATTCGGGCGAGCTCCTGGTAGCCGCCCTCGAGGGCCATGGTGTTGACGAGCTCGGGGATCATGTCGCACGCCCGGTTGCCGACAACATGCGCCCCGAGGATCTCGCCGAACTCGGTGTCGACGACCAGTTTGACGAGCCCATCGCGATCGTCGTAGACGGCGGCGGCGCCCTCGCCACCCAGCTTCTGGCGGCCGACCTTGACGTCGTGCCCGGCCTCCTTGGCCTGCGCCTCCGTCAGGCCGACGCTCGCGACCTGCGGCTCGCAGAAGGTGGCGCCGGCTACGAGGTTCTCGTCGACCGGATGGGTGTCGACGCCGGCGGCGTTCTCAACGGCCACCACGCCCTCCTCGGAGGCTTTGTGGGCGAGCGCCTTGCGCCCGACAAGGTCGCCGATGGCGTAGACCTTTGGATTCGACGTCTGGAGGTACTCGTTGACCTCGACCTTGCCGCGATCGTCTGTCTTCACCCCCGCGGGCTCCAGCTTGAGCGGGTCCGTATCCGGCGCGCGGCCACCAGCGATGCAGAGGTAGTCCACCTCCGCCTCGGTGTCGCCGTACTTGACCTTGACCGACTTCTTCCCCGCGTCGACCGATTCGACCGGTGTCCCGGTCGAGATCGTGATGCCCTGCTTCTTGAACGTCCGCTCGACGACCCGGGCCATGTCCTTGTCCTCCGCCGGAAGAATCTGGTCCAGCATCTCGATCAGAGTGACCTCGGTGCCGAGCCTGGCGTAGGCCGATGCGATCTCCGCGCCCGAGGCGCCGGCGCCGACGACGGCGATCCGCCTCGGCTGCTCCGGCAGCGACCATGCCCCCCACGTGTCCACCACGCGGTCGGAGAACTCCGCGCCCGGGATCGCGAGCGCCACCGAGCCCGTGGCGAGGACGACGGTGCCGGCCTCGTAGGTCGCGTCCCCGACCGCGACGTCGCCGGTCTCCGTGAGCGAGCCGTCGCCCTCGATCATCGTGACCTTGTTCTTGTCCCAGAGCATCTTCACGCCCTTCGACAGCGTCTCGGACACCTTGGCCCGGCGCTCGCCGAGGGCGTTCCAGTCGATGGAAACGTCCTTACCGACGATTCCAAGCTCGGCGCCGTTACGCGCGCGGTCGTACACCTCGGCGCTGTGGAGGATCGTCTTGGCCGGGATGCAGGCGTAGTTGAGGCACCGACCGCCGGGCTTGTCGCGTTCGACGACGGCCGTCTTCTTCCCGAGCTGGGCCGCTCTGATCGCCGCCACGTAACCGCCCGGCCCACCGCCGATCACGATCAGGTCGTAGGAGTCAGCCATCGGGCGCGACTCTAAAGGAACGCCGCACCCAGGCGGCGGCTCCGCCGCCCTCAGTTGCCGGCGGCCCGGCTACTCGCCGTTCTCCCCGTCCCAGTAGTCGACGTTGCTGGAACGGCGCACCATGATCCTCTCTCGGTCCTCCGTCACGGTGAGGATCTTGTCGCTGTCCGGGTAGACGGCCACGGCTGGCAGATTGGCGGTCGACACGATCAGCATCTTCACGACGTCAGCGCCGCGGTTGGTGAGCTTGTGCGCCCCATCCGGACCGACCGGAAAGCAGACGAGGTCACCGGGTCCGAGCTCGTCCGTGCCCTCGGGGTGCCGCACCGTCAGGGTCCCCTCGAGCACCAGCAGCCATTCCTCGTCGGACTCGTAGTGGTACGGGCAGTTGCTGTTGCCCGGCGGCAGCTCGTACAGCGTCCCCGCCATCGTCTTGCCGCCGATCGCGGGGGCGAACTTCACGTACCCCGAGCTGTAGCCCTCCGGGTCGTCGGCGTCGTGCTGGAACTCGGTATCGAAGATGTTGAGCCGCTGCATGGCCGCAGACTATTCGCGAGGCGCGCGCTCGGGCATCTGAATTCGCGCCATCGCCTTGATCATGAAGTAGAAGAGCGCGCCGGCGACGACCAGCACCAGGCTGGTGCCCACGGCCTCGAGCACGCTCTCCACCTGGATCAGGCCGAGCGTCGCCGAGAGCAGCGTCAGCGCGAGGAACGCCTGGAAGCCGAGGACCGCCCAGTAGCGGGCTCTCCACATCCCCCAGGCCATGGCGGTGAGGAGCGCAGCGAGAACCCCCGCGGCGAGGGGACTCGGGTGGCTTCCGCGCACCGTCACGTGACCGGTCGCCGCGAGCACTGTGGAGACCCAGAAGACGATGGCGATGATGGCCGAGATCACCGCGCCTACGGTCACGATCCCGGGCCGCTCGCCTGCCTTCAGCGGCTCGAGCTTCTCCCTGGCCTCGCGATTTCGCTCCTCCGAACGGGTCGCCATCCGCTCCGCGCGCTCAGCCGAACGCGCCTTGCGCTTCTGGCGGCCGGCGCGCTGTCGCTCCCGGCGCGCCATCAGCGAACGCCGGCCTCAGCGGGAAGCGCGGCCCGCAGGGCCGTGGCGGCGGCCTCTGGAAAAGCCGCGTCGCGGATCGCCCGGACGACGACGATCCGGGTCGCCCCGGCGCCCGCCACCTCGGCGACGTTGTCCGTGCCGATCCCCCCGATCGCGAACCATGGAAGCGTGGCGACGCGCGCGGCGTGCTTCACGAGCTCCATGCCGGTCGCGGGGCGGCCCTCCTTTGTCGGCGTCTCCCACACCGGGCCCACGCTGATCTGGTCCGGGCGGTGGTCGCCCGCCGCCGAGCACGCCGCATCCACCTGTTCGGCGCTATGCGTCGAGAGCCCGATGAGGGCGTCAGGGCCCGCCGCGGCGCGGGCCTCGGCGACCGGCATGTCGTCCTGACCGACGTGGGCGCCGTCGGCGCCGCAGGCGGCCACGAGGTCGGGACGGTCGTTCAGGACGAAGAGGCCGCCGTGCTCGGCGGCGACCCGGCGGAAGGGCTCGGCGAGCGAGACGAGCTCCTCGGCACAGCGCGGCGCCTTCTCGCGGAGCTGGATGATCTCCGCTCCCCCGCGCATCGCCGCCTGGAGCACCGGCGTCGGATCCGCGCCGTCCGGGCGGCCGTCACAGACGAAATACAGCCTCGCCCGTTCGAGCACCGCGAGTCTCTCTGCGCGAGTCGTCGCCACGCACCTGAGTCTCGCACCCGCTGGCACATGGGTGTGACGCGAGTACCATGGACCGACAACGGGAGCCCATAGACGCGGGCTGAGAGGGCGGCATCCGGCCGCCGACCGTCTGAACCTGATCCGGGTAATGCCGGCGCAGGGAGGTTGGAGCGCATCGGTCGCCACGGGAATTGACCGTGACGAGCGAGACGAAAAACGGATATGACGCGATCTTCGTAGGCGCAGGCGTGATCGGCCTCGCCGGCGCCTGGCGTGCCGCACAACGCGGTGCCCGAGTGTGTGTCCTGGAGCGCGACCGGCCCGCCGCCGGAGCAACCGGGGTCGCCGCCGGCATGCTCGCCCCCGTCGGGGAGGCATCGTGGGGCGAGGAGCGGCTCCTCGCGCTCAACTTCGAATCGCTGCGCCGCTGGCCCAGCTTCGCCGAGGAGCTCGAGGGAGAGGCGGAGCTCGAGACGGGCTTCGCGCAGCAAGGTGCCCTCCACGTCGCGCTGGATCGCGACGAGGCGGAGGAGCTGCGTCGCCGGTACGAGCTGCATCGCAGCCTCGGGCTCGATTCGGAGTGGCTCGGCGGCCGCGAGACTCGAGAGATCGAGCCGGGATTGGCCACAGTCGTTCGCGGCGGCGCCCACGTTCCCGGCGAGGCCAGCGTCGATCCGAGGAGGGTGGTGGCTGCTCTGCTCGGAGCACTCGACCGTGCCGGGGTCGGAGTTCAGTCGGGTACGGAGGTGGTGGTCGCCGAGCGCCGTGCCGGTGGTTGGAGGGTCGAGACGGCCGACGGCCGCGCCTTCGCCGGGGCGAACCTGGTCCTCGCCGCCGGATGCTGGTCGGGTCAGGCGAAATGGCTCTTCGGTGACGCTCCTGCGGTGCGTCCCGTGAAGGGCGAGATCCTCACCCTCCGCGGCCCGGCCGATGAACCGGTCTGCGAGCGAATCGTCGCCGGGGAGCGCGTCTACATGGTGCCCAGGGCGGACGGGCGGCTGATCGTCGGCGCAACGGTCGAGGAGCGTGGTTTCGACACCACCGTCACGGCCGGCGGAGTCCACGAGCTGCTCCGCGAGGCGTACCGGCTGATCCCGGAGGTCGCGGAGTTGGAGCTGGTCGAGGCG